>JBIKNE010000406.1:0-2868 GCA_044358855.1 Bacteriovoracaceae bacterium
AACAATCATAGGAACTTCTGTATCGCTCAGTTCACAGGCCAAGCGAACGAAGACGACATCATCGGAGGCATTGGCACATTAAGCGACGAAGAACTTATTGAGTTCGGAAAAATTCTCGCCATCGGCATTAAGCGCAAAGTTTTAAACGAAGGCGACTCCGACACGCACATGTCTTATCTGCAAACCGCCATTAAAGAAATCATTGCGGGCCTCCCCGAGAGCGACCAGACCAAAATCGCCAGCGCTATGCAAGGCAAATCCCAGCCTGATGAAGTATGCTGGGCGAGCAAAGTGCTCATGACAGGACTCACCAAACTTCCTGATGATCAACGTCTCAAGGCAATCAAGGCGAGTTCGGGGGTTTTGTAGAGTTTGATGCCAGAAAAGTGTTAGATCAACTTACTATTATAAAAACTTATGCAGTTCGCATCTTACAAACAATTGATACAAAGCTACAGCATCTCCAGAAGCTGAATGACCATTTTTATCAATCTTCATAATTTCACACAAAAAATCTAGGCTGTATTTAGGTAACCCTGGATAATTATTTTTTATTAAACTTAAAGTATCGATGAATTCAAACTCGATATCTTTCCCAATCCTCTTAAACTCTGCTTTCAAAAACTTCTTATCGAAATTACTATTGTGTGCAACCAACTTATAACCTTGTACAAAATTTATAATATCCTCATGCTGATCTTCAAACGTTGGCTGTTTAAACAATTCGGCATCATCAAGGCAATTAACTTTTTTTGCGCTTTCACTAATTAATCTGCCTTGTGGATTTACAAGTGAATCTAAAACTAGAAGTGAATGAGATTCATCTGCTGTAAATAACTTTTTGCTTGAAACTTCCTCAAAACGCAAAAAACAGTATGCTACGATTCTATCAATAGACGGATCTAATCCAGTTGTTTCCACGTCAACAAAACATAAATTTTTTAATTTTTCGTGCATCAATAGCCTTACCTAAAAGTAGCTGACACCTTTAAGCCGCATTCTCATTGCCGGTACCAGAGCGTGTTTTGCACCAATCAAGAAAATCTGAGAACTCTTCCCCATCTCGAAGGCGATAGTCTGAAACAACATAGAAGCGACTCTTGGCCCTGGTGACTGCCACATTAATTCGTCGATAGTCATTCAAGAAAGCGGCGGGGTCGCTTAAGTTATCGGCGACAGTGAAGATAATAAATTCTTTCTCACGTCCCTGGTATCGATCAACCGTATCCGCGAAGATCTCATTATTCACGTGCGCGCCAAATTCTTGCTGAATGCGCTGATTGATCTGGGCGGCATGCTTCCTGTGTGGAGAAATGATGCCAATATCTTCCCAATTCACATGGCCAGTGCTTTTGGCGGCCTTGGCATACTCGACCACCTGACGTGCGATCATATCTGAGCCGCGACTCTCGTCATGATAATTTATAATGTTGTCTCCAAACGCTTCAGTATGTGTGTGACTAAAAATGTCACGCTTGGCATTGCGCTCATGGGCCCTAAGCTTTCCTTGATAGTATCTCTTTGACGACCAATCTTGGATGGTCTCATTCATACGATACTGAGTATCCAACATCGCATGAGCATTTAATTCATTTTTATAAGTCGTAAAACAATCCGGTGCACAGTCTTTGAACTGGCCAACTCTCATAACTGGCGGCAGCTGCTGATCATCACCAATCATGACGATATTTGTGCAAGCATGCTTGAGGCCTGGTAAAAAGAAAGATGGAATCTGGCTGGCCTCATCGAGGATGATGATATCAATTGGTGGTCTGTTCTTTGATAACAGAAATGAATGCGTAGTCATTCCAAAAACACTGAACTTCTTGAGTCCTCCAAGATTTGGTACCAGTTCTATTCCATCCGCTAAATCTGACTTATGAGCATTACCTACTCGCACCACGCCTTCAAGAGGAAGATTCACAATACGTGCGAGGGCATTATCAACGGCCTTGTTAGTGAAGCTCAACACTCCAACGCGCAACTGATTTACCGCTGCAATCTCGACTAATCGTGCGAGCACCTCGGTCTTACCTGTTCCTGGTGGACCCTGAATGACACCTGAGAACTGATTACTTAAAACAGCTTCAATGGCATTTTGTTGACCACTGTTTAAGCCTTCAAGCCTAGAAGAATGATATTTTGGATTGATATCAGCTTTTTTTCGCTCGCCAAGATTGCTCATTAGAGTCTTTCGAAGACTCCAATCAAAGGCAGAGTTGTAGTCTAGAACGAGAAAGTACTCCAATTGCGGATCAAGGCCCATCGTATTGAGCCCAAACCGCACAACGCCCACATCTGCAAATACAACTTTGTTAATCGAATGAGCACTTCCTGAAACAGGTTCAAGCTTTCCATTTTGAAGAACACAGATTTTAACTCGATCACCTTTACGAAGCTTGAACTGAAACCCAACTGCTTTCACTTCACCAGTTTCTGCCACAACACGCGCAGGCCCCACGACCTCACCTGTATCTATCGCCTGCTCAATAGGCATTTCATAAAGGCGTTTATTATGATGAGTGCGAGCTAGAATTTCTCTTCGAAAGAGCTCAAAGTTAGCATCGTATTTTCCACCGCTCACTTAGGCTCTCCTCGCTGGGGCTAATAAGAGCCTTTCGGTGTATGAGGCAGAAGTTTAACTTAAGATTTCCAAAGCCTAGATTCTATTAAGGTTCACTTAAAAACAATCAAGTACAAGTTATCTAACTACCCAGAAAGTAGCTGACACCATTTGGCAAATTCAAAGACAATAAACTCCATGGACGACATTACACTCAAGGCCTATTCCGACAACGCCGATCGGCTTATCAAATCATATACGACCATGAAGCCGCGTCGGCTTTATGAGCTCATCGCTACCTTCTT
>JBIKNE010000407.1:0-2863 GCA_044358855.1 Bacteriovoracaceae bacterium
CTGTCTGCGTTAACGATGAGCCACTGCCTTTACGTTATCGCTATATGGATCCTGACCATGTAGTTCAAGGCGTCGATGAGTTTGAGCCCAATGTCTTTGGCCCAGTTGATCTTTGGATCGTGGTCGATACCAACACCGTTGATCGTGTCTGCGCGGGCCTTCAGCCTCTCATTCGTAAAAATAATAATGTGCTGTTTGTTGATCACCACCCTGCTCCACTTCTAGAGGGAAAAAGTGATCAATGTGTGGATACCTCAGCTGCTGCCACTGGCCAGTTGGCCGGTGACATCATTCGTGGGCTTGACCTTGAGTTTGATCGCAAACTCGCTCTGCCACTTTATACCGCCATCATTATTGATACCAGTTCCTTCCGCTACCCCAGTGTTTCGGCAGAAACTCATCACTTAGTCGGTGATTTGATGGCAACCGGGATTACTCCTGGTGAAGCTTATAATGGCATTTACGGTGCCAAAAAAATTGAGCACATGCATCTTTTGGGCACCATTCTTTCGACGGCCCAATCAACCAAGTCTGGCGACATCGCTTGGATTCATTTATCTAAAAATTTAATTAAGCGTTTTGATTCAGATGTGGAAGATACTCACGCTTTCATTAACCATTTGTTGATTTTGGATAATATCAAAGTGGCCTGTATGTTCCGTGACGATGGCGACGTACTAAAACTCTCGCTCAGATCTTCTGGTGTTTGGGACGTGGGCCACATCGCTCGTCAAATCGGTGGTGGTGGTCACTCCCACTCGGCAGCAACCGTCATCGTCAAAAAGAATGGCGAGAGCACCGACGACATTATTCATGAGATCATTGGAAAGATGGAAAAGATTCTTGTGACGATGAAGAAGTAGTCTACTCTTCTTTCGCGGGCCTAATTCCCGCCCAAATACGCATTTGATTTTTGAACAACCGCTCATTGAATTTGAGACCGGCACGGCGAAGTTGTTTTTTATCAGCAGATAAGAAATCGCGATTCGCCGTTTTAAAAATTTCTGTCACATTGCCTTGTTCAAACCAAACTCCATCGGCGGGAAGAACTTCGCGATAATGAGGTAGGTCGGCCACCACGACGGGACGTCCACAGCATAAAGCTCCGAGTGCTTCAGTGGGAAAACTTGGCTGCCCTAAAATCCAGACGGCTCGCGCAGCATGCGTGAATGCCGCCGTGGTAGCGGCACAGTGATCACCGATAAATTCTAATTGGGGATCGTTCAGAGCTTTTTCTTCAGCATACTCTTCATCACGGCCGACACACTTAATATTGATGTTGGCTCTTTTGGCTTCGGCAAAAATCTCACGCACCTTAGATGGATTGGCGCCAGTGAGAATGACCAGATGATGAGGGTACTCTCCCGGATGCTGATCATCGGGCACAATCGGATAATCATCGGTTTTAATACCGGGATAAACCACTTTTAGATCCCTTCCGATTTTTTTAGCTAACACCGTTGAAGCGACCGTGAGATTCTTCTCTGTGAGAAGCCCCTTCATTTTAAGATCTTGATGATAGAAGCTAAAAACACTTTTCCAGCCTTTGAGTTTCAAATTTTCAGGGCTTAAATTATTGCACCATACGAAGCGTTCAGTTTTAGGATGAGACTTAATAAGATGAGACCAGCCGCTTGAAAGGATAATAAGTTTATCCACATCGGGAGCGACGGTAAGGGTTTTGACAAAACTTGGCAGCATCCATGAGCGCTTTGATAAATCAGCTGAATTCTGCACCAAGCGACCAAGAGGGGTTGAATGAATGCGATGGGTTTCAATTCGGCCAAGAATTTTACCTTGGGCATGGGCCAGGCAATAAATATCGGCGTCATCAAAACCAGCGAGCAAAAGCTCTAATAAAAAAACCTCAGGTGTGCGTTCGACAAGAAAATCAATAGCAAACGCAACTTTCATCTCAGTACTTCTTTAACTGCAAGATAAAGGCACCCGTCAACAAGAGAGAACCGCCTAAGAGCTGGATATCGGAAAGCTGTTTACCGAGGAAAAACCAGTTGGCAAAGACTGCCATGAGAGGAAAAAACATTTCAAGAATTGAGGACAGTTTTGCTGGTAAACGCTTAAGTCCTTGGTAGTAAAACCTCATCGCCAGAAGCCCTGAGAAGAGAATCATAACTCCGAGACGAGCATAATCCAACGGATCATCCAGAATCATTTTATGACCCCAAGGAACCACAAAACAAATGGCGACAAATCCTAAAAAAAAGCGACCTGCTAAAAGTGAAGTTGTATCAAACCCCGCCATACTTAACTTTTTCCCAAAGACCGTAGTCGCTCCCCAAGCAAGGACTGATATCCCTACGAGGGAATAGCCTCTGACCGCAGAATCACTGGCAAATTTTTCAGGACTCAATTTCAAGAGCAGCCAAACTTTCTCAACATCGGGAGCGCTCACGAGGATGGCCCCCAATAAACACACGAGAGACCACAAAAGAAAAGGCCGTGGAAGTGGTTCTTTGAGAATCGCCCAGGCCAAAAAGATCGCCACCACTGGCTGAAATTTTTGTAATAAGATCACTAGAGAGGGGTTGAGATAAACAAACGCTCCGGTAAAAGCGACAGTCGCTAAGCAACTTCCTACGATCCCTACGATTAAAAAGGCAAAGCCGTCTGATAATTTCAATTCACCGATGCGCGGAAGTGAACTAATGAGTCTCGGTAAAAAAATCGCCGTCAAAAGAGCATGCTCAAAGAAAACAATAATCAGCGGATCAATCCCCTTCTCAACCAAAGGATAGCGAATCAGGGTATCAAGGGCCCATAAGAAGCAGGCGAGAATAATAAACAGAGCACCAGACACAAGAACTCACTAGTTGAAGATATTCCAACTATAGCTGATCTCGAA
>JBIKNE010000408.1:0-2848 GCA_044358855.1 Bacteriovoracaceae bacterium
ATGGATAAGAAAATTGATGGTTCTCAGGTCGAAGTGGATTCATTTGAAGTCACTCAACTTCTCAACATCGCTGCTGGATATTTCATTGGTGACTTTAAGGTGAAGTTCAAATCTAAGGTAAAAAAATTAAAAACTGATAACTTTTCATTCACGAGTGCTTTTTATGGCCCCCCACCTCTGAATGGGAACCTCCCTGTCACGATTGATCGCTGCTTGGCTTCGCAGGACACGAATAAAACTTATGTGGCTACAGCACCGATCTATTCTAAGCGTGGCGAGCTCAGTTTGTGCAGAAAAGGCGATCGAATGATGATGCGACGCTGGATTGCACAGAATGTACTTCATCAAGGTCGCTTCATTTGCCAGACGACCCTCCAATGGTCTGAGCTACCACCGACTTGCCCAACCACTGAGACGAATAGCAAGGAAGTTAAAGCAAATGTTTGGGACGGCGTTTTATGTCATGCCATATAATCAATTCATATGAGCCAAACCGACAAACCCACTGCTTTTAAGAATTGGATCAATTCAGATGTTGTAAATACGATGGCGACGGAAATCGCATCTGTTTATAAGTCTTTTGATCAAAAAGAATTTAGCAAAGTCGCTCATGAGTTTGCGCCTTTGGAATTGAAAGATCGAGTTCTCATGATTACTCGGGCCCTAAAAGATTACTTACCATCTGAGTATGACAAAGCCTTAAAGATTATTGTTCAAGTTATGAAGCGCAATAAATTGAAAGGCTTTTCGCTGTGGCCCTTCTCGGAATACATTGGACAACACGGACTTGAACATTTTGATGAATCGATGCAGGCGATGCATCTGTTAACGCAGAAATTCACATCTGAGTTTGCTATTCGCCCTTACTTTATCAAGGATGCTTCTCAGGTTTTGAGCTATTTTAAAAAATTTGCTCATGATGAAAATGAGCATGTCCGTCGCTGGGTTTCAGAAGGATCACGTCCCCTACTTCCCTGGGGCCTGCGCTTATCAGTTTTTGTGGAGAACCCCCATCTCACCTTAGAGCTGTTGGAAATTTTAAAATTTGATGAAGCACTCTATGTGAGAAAAAGTATCGCCAATCATTTGAATGACATTTCAAAGCATCACCCCAAAGTGGTGATTGATACCATTAGTTCTTGGATAAGATCATGTCCGCCAGAGCACGCCGACAAGATGGCGTGGATCAAACGCCAGGGCCTGCGCACCCTCATTAAAAAAGGTCACCCGGGTGCACTGAAACTGATGGGCGTGGGCGGTGAAACAAAAATCAAAGTGGGAAATCTTGTTTTAAATAAAGAACGCTTTAAGTTGGGCGATAAAATTGAATTCTCTTTTGTAATTTCTTCTGAAAGTAAGAAAGAACAAAAGTTGGTTGTCGACTATCTTATCCACTTTGTTAAGTCAAATGGATCACTTGCTCACAAGGTTTATAAACTCAAAAGCTGTCACATCAAAGCGGGCGAGAAGATCTCATTTAAGAAGTCCCACTCTCTTAAGCCCATCACAACGATGAAATGGTATCGTGGAGAGCATGCAATTTCCGTTCAAGTGAACGGAAAAGCCTACTCTAAGAAGAAATGGTTCTTTGATCTTAAGAAATAACCAACACTTAAATGCGCGTTAAAGGTTAAGATTGTCGAATTTTAACAAGTGTTGCTATCGTTTCCCCTATGACCCTTCCTACTTCTTCGACACTGTTCTTGCATTTCGGCCCAGGCGGTAATTGCTTGGTGGAAAGAGCAATGTTTGCAGGAAATCTCGCCATTGAGTGGTGGGATCAACCTAGCTTTGTGATCGGTGACAAGGAGGCATTAAAGAAGTTACGCCAAGCAGCCGTTGATAAAATTCGCGATATGCACGGACTAACACAGAAGAAAATAACCTTAATTGCCAATAGTTACGGAGCTCATCTCGCTACTGCCGTTATTCCACAAGTTAAAGATCTGATTGAGCAAGTGGTGATTCTTGGATCACAAGCGAAGATTTCATCGTCCTATGAAAATCTCGCTCAGTTTCTACTCATTCAAAATCCCAAAAATAATGAATTGAAAGATGCCAGTCTCGCTTTTGAAAAAGCTAAGTCGTGGAATACTTTCCAGAATCTCTTAGGAGCAATTAGTAGTGTCGAAGGCTTTATGCTGAACTATTGGCATAAAAAAGATTCAAATGCTTTTAAACTTTGGCTCGAGATTGCTTCGCAAGATAAACTTATGAACTTCGATAGCTTCTTAGCGATTATCCAGGGCCACTTCGCGGAAGGCTCCTTTGATCAACTGGCTTCATCAGAAACTATTTCAATGCCGGCCAGCTACATCTATGGAAGCCACGATCCTCTCGCTTGCGAAGAAGAAGACGTGCCTCAATGGAAGCACATCTTTCCTCAACTACAAATTAAACAGCTGGAGTGTGGCCACTTCGTACATCTTGAAACATCTCCTCAAGAATG
Organism: Bacteriovoracaceae bacterium; assembly: GCA_044358855.1. Lineage (GTDB taxonomy): Bacteria > Bdellovibrionota > Bacteriovoracia > Bacteriovoracales > Bacteriovoracaceae > UBA6144. The sequence continues at coordinate 2,450 of JBIKNE010000408.1, forward strand.
GATTAGGGCGATTTAGTTTTTTTTCCCTTCTTAACAGTCAAATCTGCCAGATCAATAGCTAAGTATTCTGGTAAAACTGGTGTCGGTTCAATTTTAGTGAGAAGACCAAGCTTTTCAGGCGACTTTGTAAGTAAAACATCAAGCAGTAGTCGTATGCAGACGGTAGCATGTCCAACTAAAGCGGCTGGGCCAAAGATTGGAACTCGCTTGCAATCAATTTCGTCTTGAAATCCGCTCAAAAAAGTTTGATCCATGTAGCTTGAGTGTGGGGTCGAAAAAATTTCGACCACTTCTTTCCCCGGAGGATTCGTTAGTCGATTCTTGGGTATGGATTGAATGAGATCTTCAAAGGTAAAATCGTTTCCTACAAATTTATAAAAGCGAATACCCATTCCTAAA
>JBIKNE010000409.1:0-2847 GCA_044358855.1 Bacteriovoracaceae bacterium
AAGGAGTTCCAATCGAACTAAAGACATCCGCCATTGGCTGAATAAAACTTAAATTTCGATTCGTACCAGGCTCATTAAGCCAATCAATATCCTCTTTCTTTTTGAACTTTAAATTCTTAATTTCCAAAGGGGGATTATTTGCAACTGTACGAGCAATAACATTTACTTTGATTTGCCGTATTCTACCTTCTAAATCTGCTTCACTGGTTTCTCTAATTAGTTTTAAGTCAATACCGTAATGGTTTGCAAATTTCTTTGCACCAGATTGATAATCAACTTTTGTAACAAAGATACCATTAGCCCCTATGTCCGAAAGTACACCATAAAAATCACGAATCCTGCCAATGCTTATTTTTTTTCTATAATGCTTGCATTCAATCAATGTCCTATATGTTTTTCCAGCAATTCTATGCTCCCAATAAACATCAATCTGATGCTTCGCCCCGGATTTTCCAATAATCTTCTGATTATGTTTCACTTCAATATTTTCAACACCATCGGCTTGAAGAAGTCCTTCATATATTGTTTTTGTTAATAATTCATATTCTGTTGGCGTTAATTTTTTATCAGTCATTTAATCTCCAAAAGCATTTCTACAAATTACAGCAGTATTGACCAACGCGTATTTGTCATCTCAAGGAAAGTGGTAATTTTTGAGAGTGCTTGAAGATACTTTGTATTTTCAGTCACCTCTCTATCATTATTTTCACCTATAGCTTGGTAACGAAGAGAACTCATATTTTCCAAGTAATCACCGAGCTTATTTTTTTTGCACACAGATGTAATTTCAGAGCTGAGTACCAATAAATTCTCAACAAAATCTTTGTTGTAATCTTTCTCTAGCAAAGATTCTGTCAATTCCTTTAAGTTCAATGTTGAAATTGATTCTGGCTCAGAGAATCCCATGCCATTTGTAGAATTTGTAAAAGTGAATCTTTTATGACCGCTCAAATGATTAACATGAATAACATTTGAGTTTGCAATCACAGAACTTGCTTGTTTATGTTGGACAAGGTCTTTCCTAAGATGAAAAACGGGAGCAGCATAAATGACTGCAGTTGAATTTGTCCCTTGAGAAAAATCTTCTAACAGCTTCTGCTGATCTGAGGTTGTTCGATATTCATAATAGGACGATTTCCAATGTTGATATGGCTTACTAATTTTACTAGTACAATTTTCTGATCTTTTAAATTGTATAAATAAATTTGCTCTTACAGTTGTAAAGCCAGCTATTTCTTTCATTAGTCGTCCACGAGCCCTATTTGTTCTTGCTCGAATAAATAATGGATCTTGGTCTGAATACAATATTGCTTCAAATCCCCAGATACCTTCTAAAGCTTGCCCAATAGAGTGCCCATATTGACCTGGAGTTTTTTCAAACTCTGACATAAAGGCGACTTCAAATTCTTTTTCTTCGATTTGTACTCTCATCCACTAATATTATCTATTTTGTGTTGAGACGTCATTTTAGAATCACACGAGAAATTAATCAGTGAGACTGAGGCGACGGGGACTATCTACAGCGCTTCCATTATCTGGTATTACGACTTTGAATGTAGAACCATCTGAATTGGTAACTGTAGATTCATACATATCCATGCCATTTTCATCTTTGTAGTAACGACACTCACTCTTATCCCGGTAAGCAATCTTGCTGTCTTCACAAGGAACTGGTTTGTGATACATAAAATCCATCATTTTCAGAAGGAAATAGGCTTTTTTATCAGCGTCTAAAGCTTTATAGACTTTTATGAGTTCATTGGAAAATGAAAAGCCTCTCTCTTCCAATTCATTTGCGAGCAATGAGGATCTTTTATTTAAAGTTCCTTTAACTCTGCCGCCAGTTTTTGGTTTGCCCTTAGGTCTAGCCATATATCTATTTTAGATTAATTTAGATAAGGCCGATAGAAAAAATTATTACTTCCAATTCTTTGGTTCGATATATTTTTTATGGATCGAATTAATTCTTTCGATAAGAATCGGTTGATACATCTTAATAAACTGAACCTTATCGCCTTGTGAAAAAGCTTTTGGACTAATTTTCATAAAATCATTACAGAACTGCTTTGGCCCCAATCCTTGTGTACATCTATCAAAGTTATCTTCAATAGAAGATGCTTTTGAATATCCTGTGACAGTACCTGAATTCGGTTTTGAAGCTGGTTGTGCGACAAGAGTGTCTGTTCCCGTTTGTAGGACATTTATCATGTACTGAGAATAATACCCTGAGCTTTTTGGCTCTGTTGGTGTTGCTAAGACAATTTCTGCGGCTTTCAAACGAGTCTGCACGTCCAAACTTCGTGTATAAGAAAATACAAAATCAACTAAATGAAGGAAAGCGTCTGATAAATTTAGCTTACAGGTTGATTTAACCCTTAAAGCTTGAGCTACAGATTGACCTAGATCACCTTGAATGTCCGCCCACGCGACGACATTCATCACCCGTTGTTTATCAGAATACTCAAAATCGCAAAATCCAGTCTTCATATAGCAAGTTGGATGACTCGCATAAGCTGTGTCGGCCATCATGGTACATGGCTTAAGATAACTAGGGGTTCGAATAAGCTCTTCTTGTAAACAAAGTGTAGTAGGCCCTACCCATTGCTTCAATTTTCCATTCCATACGTTCTTCCTAGCCTGGAACTTATTGCAATACTTCATGCCATAATTTAGCAAATATGGACTTTCGTTATGGCATTTTAATTGTTCTTCAAGACTAGAGTAGAAATCACAGGACGATTCACTTGGTTTTGGAAAAGATGAAGCTCTAACAAAGCTTATTAAAGTTAAAAACAAAGTTAAAAATAAAAGCATCTTTTTAAACATACATTCCTTAATACTATTATT
>JBIKNE010000411.1:0-2845 GCA_044358855.1 Bacteriovoracaceae bacterium
GCGTTCAATGACAAAGTCGGTATGCGTGGAGGTCTAGATTTAAATTTTCAACAGTTCGTTCGTAATGACTGGAACTACTTCCGTCGCTGGCCTACGGCCATGACAGTTGGACCAACCTTCAGTATTCATCGTTCTTTAAATCTTTACACCTACGTTCAAAGCTTTCCCTTTGATGGTGAAAAAATTAAGAATGAGACAATTTCTGTCGGTATGTGGATTTCTGGCGTTGTTTTCTAAATTCTCAAAAAATCCTGCAAGATTCTTAAAGGCCCCAGTATTGGGGCCTTTATTTTTTGGAGAGACTCTTAAGTTTCAACAGTACATCTTCTCTTGAATAACCCTGCTCTCGCCACGTCTTAAGCGCCATCGCCCCTTCGGACTTACTCAGTTTCTGTTGATGCTCATCAAGAATGAGTGAATGATGGATAAAAGTCGCATCGATAAAGGTTTGTGCCTGTTTCCCTAACATCTTCGCCATCATTAACTGAATCTCACTCGACTCACGCAAATCCTCTCCGCGAATAATCAAGTTCGTTTGAAATTTAAGATCTTCATATAAACTGACTAAGTGATAAGCAGGCAAATCCTCTTTACGCCAGAGCACGACATCGGTCTTGGGATTATCACTCAAAAGCCGCCACTGTGTTTGATCTTTCGTGAGCGGAAGTTTTTTATCTCGGCAGTGACCATCGTAATGAGCATTCGTCCGCGCTTTGATTTCTTGGCGAGAGCACGTGCAAGCGTAGCCGGGAAACTCTTTGAGAAATTCTCGATAGATTGGCGACTTGAGAGATTGAGAAAAATTTTGCTTGAAGTCAGTAATGTTTTGAGGGCCTTCGTCCCACTTAAAACCTAACCAGGAAAGTGTTTCGAAAATATCTTGGATATACTCCTGACGAGCACGAGTGGCGTCACCATCATCAATTCGAAGTGCCATCACTCCGCCACGTTTTTTGACTTCATCATAGGTCATCTGCAGATTGAGCAAATTCCCAAAATGCAGGTAACCGCTTGGTGTAGGAGCAAAACGTGCCCGTGTCTGTGTCATGAGATTGACCGATACCAGAGTGAATTCATGAGTGAAGCTTAGCAAGCTCTGGATTTTTTTGGCGAGTAAAGTTCGATTTAGTCAGGAATGGATCAATCTTTCCCGGCCAGAAACTCCTTTGCATGCACCGTATCATTGAGAGAAACCTGGAGGTTTCTATGAACTCTTTGAGCATTGCTCTCATGGCCTTGTTATTCCCTTTATCGGCCCCACCAGTCTTAGTGGAAAATATGAATCTCGATTACAAAGGCGGTGCCGGAACGGCGGTTGTCTCTAAAGCGCAATTCGTTTTAGAAGAGCAAACTTGGAACTTCACCAATGCCACCTTCGATGTGCGCTCACAGGACGGTGTGCTTACGATTGAGCGTCCAGAAGACAACTTCTCTTACCCTATTCAAGCAGCATTTCTCGATGATGTTACTGTCGCTCGTGCTGCGGGTGTATGGGCGGACTATGCGCCCGGTAGAGTGATTGGACGCGTGCAAAGTGCTTATCTAGAAAAAGGCAAAGACGTTACTGATCTAGGTAAATCTTCGATTGATTGCCGAGCAAGTGCTCGTAATATTCACCCGATTGATTCATGTATCGCTTCTGGCCGTCTGAAAGTCGCCAGCATTGGTGGGCTTGAAAATGAGCGTGCTGTGAGTATTAGTGATGTTGATTTGGCGATTACTCGCGGTAAAACGACTTTCTCGGTACGTGTGGGTGGAATTGGCAAAATCACCGGAAATGGCACCACGACTCATGAGCCGCAAGTGAGTACCGTCAAAATCAAGGTCGACAAAGTGAAACTCGGCATCTTAGATATTACCGGACGATTCTTTGATCAAATCAAAGATCTTCAATCAGAAAATATCAAAGTAGCTAGGCCCTATATTTGGGTCATCTATGCAAAAGGGCAAATGTGAAGGGAGCGGCTTTTCTCAAACCGATCGAGTGGCAAATTGATGTCATAGGCGAATCTTGGCAACAAGGTGCTCAGGTTAAGGGTGTTATTCGCGCCAAAAATGCCGGCAGTAGCAGTGAAACGCTCTCCGGCGGACTGCAACTCGCCTATGCTGACATGAAGAAGGTTCATTCCCGCGATGAGAAGGCCTTTAAAAAAGAAAGTGAAATTAAATGGGTGGATGTGGTGCTTGCACCCGGCGCCACCCATGAACAGACTTTCGAGTTCACGTTGCCGGTTAATTGCGGGGTGACGGATAAAAAATCCAGCTACTACCTCGCCTATGGCCCAACACTGAAAGAAGCTAATCTCCAACTTAGCATCACACCACGGCAGCTCTTCTTGGAGATCACTAAACTCTTTGAGACGTTTCAGCGCTTTAAACCCAAAGAAATTAAAACGGCTAAAGATGCAGTTGAATTTAAAATGATCCCTCCGACTTCCAGAGATTTTGCCCACGTCGAAACACTTCATCTGTTACAAAGCCTTGATGGTGATAAGCTCAATCTCGATTTCACTTTTAAGGTGAAAGTCCTCGACACAAAATCAGTCACCACCAAAGTCGCGAAAGACGAAAAGCACCTCGTGAAAAGTCTCACTCCTCGTGAATATTCACTGGGCCGTGACATGATCAATCAAGATGGGATTCTTAAAGCACTTGAAGAAGTTCTCTCTCAAGTACGCATGAAGGGGCTCTAGATAAACACATAGAACACCAAGATGTGTTCTATTGTAGTGAGATCTTGCCTTGGTATTGTTTGGTTCAGATAGCCTACTTCAAGCGCCACATTCTCAAATGGCAAACGCATGCCGGTAAAAAACCGATTGCGCTCAAAGACTCGATTTCCGCT
>JBIKNE010000410.1:0-2845 GCA_044358855.1 Bacteriovoracaceae bacterium
AGATATGAATCTCCCGGCAATAAACTTGTAAATCATCTGCTATCTTAATTTCTATTGAAACACCCTCAACGGCAAAGCGTTGCTCACAAAATTCTAGAGTGGAATCAATAATTTGTTGAATTGGTACCAATTTTTTTGGATCTTGATCACTTTGACGAGAAAATGTTCTTAAGGCACGAATGATTTTGGCAATTCTCTGCCCCGATTGGCGAATCTTAATAAGAATTTCTTTTTGCTCTTCTTTAGACTTGGGCACTTGTAACAAAATATCGATGTGCCCAAGCATGATGGTAAGGGGATTATTAATTTCATGGGATAGTCCACTGGCCATTTCACCCAAGGATGATAAGCGACTCGAGTGCTGCATCATTGCGGTTTGTTCAAGAAGATTTTTGTTAGTTTCTTTGACTTTTAAATCTGCCAGATATTCTTGCACAATATGCTTATGATAAATTCTTCCTTGAAGAGTTGAATACATCCCTACAATTACAAATGGAATGAGAAAATAGGTTGAATTCGAAAGGGTTGGATAATTATAAAACAACAGAACGATTATAAAAGGAACGAGAATAATTGCTAAAAACAATTTTTGTATATTTCGTACGGCACCCAAAGTAATAGGAGAAGCAGTAGTTAAGCCTGATACGATTAATGCAAATACAATAAATATATGGCCACTAAATTCATGAGCCCAGCCAATCATACATAAAACTAAGCTAAACATCAGTGCATTCAAACAGATTACTATTAGAAGTAGATTCCAAAATGTCTTAGTAATTTTTTGAGTTTTTGTATATTTGTAATTTATCCACCATCTTAGAAGAGCTAGAACAATAATTAGAAGCCCGCAGATCGTTACAAGTTTTTCAAGTTTGCCCTCAATTAAATTCGCAAAGGTTACAAACATACCCAAAAAAGAAAAACGCAACAGAAGAGGGCAAGCTTCGTAAGAATACTTCCTCTCTCAGGCGCTGTTTTAGTTCGGTTTCCATGTTGTAAATGTCTTATCGGCAATTCTCATAAGGAAAAAAAACCTACTTATTTACCCTGTTGATGTTTGTCTAATTAGGCTGCAAGCTAGGTTAAATTCAAAGGAGCCAGTGTGAAATTCTTGACCCTACTACTCGCCTTTATCCCTTTTACCGTCCTCGCCGCTGGTCCGACTCTCGATGATCTTTCTAAAGATGATCTCGAGAAAGTTGCCAATGAAATTTCAGTTAACTTTTCACATACTGCAGTAGCAGCTCCTGAAACAACGGGCTTATGGGGAGTTGAAGTGGGTCTGATTGGTGGTGTAGCAGGCACGCCAAAACTTAAAGATCTAGTAGAAGATGCTGGTGAAGACGGCAGTGACTTTAAGAGTATTCCTCACGCAGGTCTGATGGCCCGTGGTCATTTTCCTTTTGAACTCTTTGCAGAATTAACATTTATTCCAAGCTTCGATGTAGCAGACCTAGAAATCCAAAATAGAACTTTTGCAGCTGGATGGAATGCAGGTGGTTTTTTTAGCTGGCCCTTAGATGTCGCTCTCGGATTCAACTATGCTAATTCTGAGTTGAGTTTTGATCAGGTGATTAACAATACTTCAACTGCCAACGCAGATGTGGATGCAAAAGTTAGTTTCGAAACAAAAAGTCATAGTTTATGGGTAGGTGTGAGTAAGACAATTCTCGTTTTCACTCCCTATGCAAAACTGGGAACTTTTTCATCTAGCTCAGATGTGGAAGTTGATACGTCGGGTGGCAATGGAACTATCTTTGCATTCTCAAATGATCAAAAAGAAGATGTATCTTCTTCTGGAATGTTTGGTGCTATCGGTATAAATGCTCAGTTACTTTTGATGCGTTTTGGCCTTGAAGCATCACGTGCAGCAGGAGTCGGCCGAGTAACAGGTAAATTCTCGCTGGCGTTTTAAACGTCAAGTATCGACAACTTAGGGCCTAGACAAATCTCCTGCATAAGTTATTTGAGATGAGTTTTTAGGATATAATAGTCGATAAGGTTATATGACCTACAAGGAGGGCTATATGAAATTTATAATACTCACAGCAGCTTTAATGATGGCGATGAGTGCCATGGCTTGCCCAGGTGGCAAGGACAAAGAAGAAGACAAAGACGAACGCATTTCAGTTATTCGCTAATCGATTTTCCGGAGAGCAGGACAAACTCCTGCTCTCTATCTTAAAATTTCCCCATGATTGAAAAAATTCAAAGCGAGCTAGAAAGCTACGGATGTCATACTATTATTTTTTATGGTTCGCGCGCTCGTGGTGACGCGACTTTAGAGAGTGACTGGGATGTTGTAGGTATTCGCGACGCAGGCACAACTGCTCTTTGTTTAGCCCGCAAAGACGGTGATCAATTTATCGATGCATGGATTCATCCCGAAGATGATTTAGAAAATGTCGATGAGTTTCTTAAACTCTTTGATGGCAAAATTCTTAAACAGAAGAATCAGCTCGCCACAGATTTGATAATGCGGATTCAAGAACGTCTGGCTACTCCTGACAAACTAGCTGACGACAAAAGAAACCAAATGCATGTTTGGTATCAGAAGATGCTTGAACGCATTAAGCGTGGTGATGCCGAAGCACTTTATCGTCGCACCTGGCTTTTGAACTCCCTGCTGCCTGACTACTTCATACTTCGAGATCAATGGTACCAAGGGCCTAAGCTTGCGCTCCAATGGTTGTCGACACATGATTCAATAGCCTTTGATTTGGCGACTCGTGCCATGAAGCCAGATTCATCGGGGAAAGACTTGGAGAACTGGGTCAAAAAAGTGTTATGCTAGCGCCATGACTTATCAAAGTTTTAAAACCGATGGTGCTTTTGCGGATAACTA
>JBIKNE010000413.1:0-2839 GCA_044358855.1 Bacteriovoracaceae bacterium
GGCTACAACGCTCCTTGCAATCGCGATAGGCTACTTGGCATATGGACTCCAAAGTATTGCTTCGGTTGTTCCCGAAATAATCAGTTTTCTCGATAAGAATAATTACCAGTTATCTCCCGCAATCAAAGAAGTCTCTGAAATTAGGAGAATGATTCCTGAAGCACTTGCTGAAATACGAGACATAAAAAAACTAGTTCCTAGTGTGGCACTTGAAATGGCAAAAATTTCAGACCAGATACCACGAACTTTGGAGACTGTAAATTCTATTGCTCCCATTATTTCGAATACGACTATCGAAATCTCACAGCTTCGTAAAACTACCATTCCACTCATCTTGCAAGAGTCGAAGAAAATTCGAGCTTCAATGCCTACATACATTAATGGGACACAAAAAATAGTAAAAGACGTGCGGGTTGCAATCAATGAAGCATCTAGGATAAGTGAGAATGTGGGAACAGGAGTAATAAGTGGTTTGGTGAAATCGCCTTTTAAATTATTTTCAACCATGGTCAGCTCTGTCTCCGGCCTATTTAAGGATGATAAGCTTTCAGGAAAGGATATATCAATTATGACTGAAGCAGGTGCAGTTGTTATCGAATCCAAAGAGCTTAATTTTTCAAAGAAATGGGAAAACAAAGAGTCTAAGCGTTTTGGTGAAATAAAATTAGTTTCAATAGATTTAGTAAGTAAGTGTAACCGATTAGAAATCGTCATTTATTCAGAAAATAAAAAATCCTCAATGTATAATTATAAGTTTTGTAGAGATGTCAATAATGAGTGGTTTTATGTCAAAGAAGGTTAAGGTGAAATCAACTTACTTTTGAAGTTCGCTCGGAACGTGGACTGTTTGGTCTTTTAGGATGACCGGTGATGCAAATTAATGACTAATGGTTAATATCCGTCTGTTGATATGTTTTTCTTTGTCATTATGACATAGCTGTAAAATTTCGACAGATACCGTGAACTCTTTAAAAGGTAGGCTTTCAAATTCATTACTTCAGGGATTTTAGAAATTTAGCTGAGGGGGAGAGGCATAAGAGCGACTTTGAAATCGCTCCCATTAATAGGTCATGCCACTTCGTTGATTTCTACTTCGCCAATAATGCCGGCAGAGTTTAGTTGATCCTGGAGAGCATATTTAGCGAATGTCTTTGATGGCATTCCCAGTGCTTCTGCAAAAGTCTTCGCCCGTTCAACACTGACTAGCTTTCTGCCTTTTTCAATATTACAGAGCTCTTGTTTGCTGATCCCAAGAATCTCGGCCATGGCAACTTGGCTATATTCATTGGATAATCTGAAAGAGTAGAGCATCTCACCAAAAGAGATAGGACCGGTAATTTTTCGAATAGCTTTTTTTGCCTTAACATTATTTTTAGTAGTCATGGTGGTTTACCTCCAAAACCTCTACATTAATAGAGTTTGTTTTATCGTCTAGGGTGTAGATGACCCGCCAGCTTCTGGATAAGTAGGAAGATCTTTGTCCCTTTTTGTCACCAACTAAAGCGTGATCGTTATAACCCTTAATCTTTTGCATCGCCCCAAAGCCCTCAGTCTCAATAACTTCAACCCACAAATCGAATTGCACCAAAATATGGCGAGGAATCTTCTTCAAATCCTTTTGGGCATGCTTAGTCATAGTAACGGTTGAATTCATTTCTACCTCGTTTGATAGTATACTAAAAAGGTGTACTTGTGTCAATAAACTAAGAAGACCCGATTGGGTCCGACTAGTCCGACTGATTTCATTATATAGAGTGAAATCAAGTGAAAATATGTGAAGTGACGAGCTTACTAAAAGACTTGTTATTATTCTTAACTGCTCAATATGCTTGATGTTTAATTTATACCCGCTGTGAATCGGGGAGTTCGGGCATGGAAATATCCTTGTTATGCCATGGAAAAGTATCTAGAAATGTGTAGGTCAGCTTTTATTTTACAAGCACACTGTTTTTAATTGTCTTAACAAGTAGACGCTTACTTTGTCCTAAAGCTTTGATTTCATCTTCGAGCCTTTCAATTTCACTTTCAAATAAGCTCTTTAGATCCTGGCACATCAGGATTTTTGTTTCCTGGATGGTACAAGGGACGATGTATTTTATTTTTTTTAAACTAAGTCTCGCTTTTAGGAGCCATTGGATTTGTTTGACAACTTCGGCTTGAGACATGGCATAGCTGCGATACCCGTTGGAGTTTCTGCTAGCAGAAATGAGACCCATCTTTTCGTAGTGTCGTAAGCTTCTAGGTGAGACACCACAGTATTTTGCAAATTCTGTAATTTTCATATTTTTATTCTATTGACCTTAACACTGGTGTCAAGGTGTAGGATGGTGAATCAGTTGGAGGTATCAGATGATAAGAGGTAGTTGTTGTTGCGGAAAAATTAAATTTCAGCTTAAAGAAAAGCCACAGATGATGGGAACGTGTCATTGTTCTCGCTGTAGGAAGGTTGGCGGAAGCGTTTTAGTCTTTGTTAATAAGGAAAGTTTGGAGTGGATTGAAGGAAAAGATTTGGTAGCGACCTATAGGCCGGGCCCTGCATTCAAATACAATAGAAACTTTTGTTCTGCTTGTGGCACGTCGCTTGGAGAAATTTTGTCATCGGAGAACAGTTTCCCCATATCTGCCAATTGTCTAGATGATGATCCGGGAGTGAGGAATCTGTTTCATGGATTTGTAGAGAGTAAGCCGGCCTGGTATGAGATATGCGACGACGCAAAGCAGTTCCCTCAAAGTCCGTAAGCTTTGATATTTGACAGCCCTTAGTCACGTCATAATTTGATAATCCTGAAGGTTAGTCACATGCACCTTCACCTCTTGCATCTTTTTCTGCACTTTAGAT
>JBIKNE010000412.1:0-2839 GCA_044358855.1 Bacteriovoracaceae bacterium
TCTACTGATCACAATTACCCTGATGCTCAGTACGTTTGCCTTTGGTTATCTATTCTTCGTTATTCCCGGCTGGTGGTTTAAACTCTCACACATTATCTTGGGGATTTTCGTTGTTTATTATATTTGGGTTCCATTCAGAGCGATTGAGGAATACCAAACACGCTATGCAATTCAAGAAGAGGCCAAGCTTCTGAAGCAAGTTGATAACTTGAAGCAGAATTTCATTTCATTAATGAGTCATGACTTAAAAACACCTGTGGCTAAAATCGCAGGGATTGCTGATATTTTGCGTCTCCAATACGAAAATACGCCACCCCAACGGCAACTATTGGACAATGTTGTTCAGGCAACCAAAGAGCTAAATAACTTCATCACTTCTATTTTGGATCTCACAAAGATTGAAAGCCAAAACCTCACGCTCAAAAAAGAAAACAAAGACATTAATAAATTAATTGAAGGTATTGTTGAGAAGTTGCGTTTTGAGGCGGAAGCTCAATCCATGGAGCTTGAAACTCAATTAGCTCCGCTGTACCCAATTCAAGTTGATTCCGTCTTAATGAATCGCGTGGTCTCGAATTTGGTAGAAAATGCTATAAAGTATGCGGGCCAAGGTAAGACGATCAGCATTAAAACCTGGGATGATCCTCAATGGGTTTATGTCGAAATAAGAGATAATGGCGTTGGGATTAAACCTGACGACTTATCTCATATATTTGATAAGTTCTATCGAGTGAAAAACGACTCGACCCACGCTATCAAGGGTTCTGGCTTAGGACTTTATCTGGTAAAATATTTTATCGAGCTTCACAACGGCACGATCACCGCTACATCAACTTTGGGTGTAGGAACGGCTTTCACCGTTAAGCTTAAAAATGAATAGGAGCCCTGTCATGCACAAGGTCTTAGTAGTCGACGACGATAAAGTTCTTCAGCAGTCCGTGCGCCAGGCACTGGAGTTCCACCATTTCGTTGTGGAAGTTGCTGATAACGGCAAAGAGGCCGTCTCAAAAGTTTATCGCGATAAGTATGATCTCGTGGTGATGGATGTGAACATGCCAGAGATGGATGGCATCCAAGCACTAACTGAAATTAAGAAGCACGATCCGGCGATGATCGTTTTGATTTTAACGGCTTATTCAAATGTCACGGATGCAGTTAAAGCTGTTAAAGAAGGCGCTTACAACTATCTTGAGAAACCAATCAGCGGTGAAAACCTGGTCGCACTCATTAAGCGAGCACTCAAAGCGCGCTCACTAGTAGAGACAACGGCGTTCTCTGCCCCACTTATTTCTGTCGGTGAGGGTGTCAGTCCAACAAGTGATAAGTTTGTTGGTGAGTCGAACTCGATGAAGAAAGTGTTCGATGTAATTAGCAAGCTCGCCAAAGTGAATACGCCGGTTTTGATTCGTGGTGAATCAGGTACTGGTAAAGAATTGGTAGCAAAAGCCATTCACTTCAACGGCCCTCGTAAAGATGAAAAGTTTGTCACGCTCAATTGCGGAGCCGTGCCTGAGAACTTGATTGAGAGTGAGCTCTTTGGTCACGAAAAGGGTGCTTTTACTGGAGCAACTGAGCGAAAGATTGGTAAATTCCAATATGCAGACGGTGGAACACTTTTCTTAGATGAGATTGGAGATATATCTCCAGCGATGCAAGTGAAGCTTTTGCGCGTATTACAAGAGAAGAGTTTCACACCAGTAGGATCTAATAGAGAAATCAAAGTCGATGCACGTATCATTGCAGCCAGCCACAAACCGTTTGAAGAAATGATAAAGGATGGCTCGTTTCGCGAAGATTTATTCTATCGCTTAAATGTTCTACCGGTTTATCTTCCACCTCTTCGTGAACGTAAAAGCGACATTCCTCATTTGCTTCAACACTATGTAGATTACTTCAACAATCTTCACGGTCTTCAGATCAAAGGTTTCACTCCTGAAGCGACAGAGGTTTTAACGAACTACGGTTTCCCTGGAAACATTCGTGAACTTCGAAATGTGGTTGAGCACTGCTTTATCATGGAGTCGGGAGAGCTCATTGGAGTTTCGGCGCTACCTTCTCAAGCATTCAAGGGCAGTTCGGTTAAAGAAGAAAAAGAGAGTGGGTCAGAAGAGACCATGATTGATTTACAATCCATCAAAGACTCTGTGTTAGATGCTCCTTCGCCAGCAACCGGATCTGGTGCTCAGCAAAGTATGGGAGAAGTACAATTCTCCTTCGGCGTTCGTCACGGTGATGGTGGTAAGTTGGATTTTGCAGTTGCCAAAGACAGCTTTGAGCGTGAATTTATTGTTCAGGCCTTGAAGCTTAATAAAGGCCGAATTAATCAAACAGCTCTTAATGCGAACATCCCAAAGAAAACGTTGCTTCGAAAAATTGAGAAGTACGAAATCAATCCTAAGGACTACTACTAGATGGCACGTTTTTGGAAACTTCTCGTTCTCATTTGTTTTTTGATCATAATTGATCAACTGACTAAGGGTTGGACTCAAAGTACGTTTCGCTATGAAGGTGAAACGATAGCAGTGATTGAGGGATTCTTCAGTCTTACATTTGTTAAAAATCCTGGCGCCGCTTTTGGAATGGGCGGACAGGCCAGTCCGCTCTTTCGTCAGTTTATGTTTCTCTTAGTACCCACGCTTTTTTCCGGCTGGGTAGTTTTCATGCTCATCAAAACGATTAAGGGCCCCTTCCATATGTCGATGGCCTATGCACTCATTCTGGCAGGAGCGATTGGAAATTTAATTGATCGCTACACACTTGGTTATGTTGTCGACTTTTTCCTATTCTATTATCGACAGCATGATTTTCCAGCATTCAACGTCGCTGACAGTTGTATAAC
>JBIKNE010000414.1:0-2834 GCA_044358855.1 Bacteriovoracaceae bacterium
AGAAACACGGCCTTCAAAATTTCTGTTACCCGAAATGACTGAGGATGCACAAATATTGCCGTCTTTAATGGCCTTAGAGAACTGTGGCTTCAATGGTCCAGAGTTACCAATGCAACTTGTACAACCGTAGCCCACCAAACTAAAGCCGACTTGATCAAGCTCACTCTGTAAACCAGAGGCTTCTAAGTAATCAGTGACAACTTGTGAGCCGGGAGCGAGTGATGTTTTAACCCAAGGCTTGGCCTTTAAGCCTAATGCATTTGCCTTCTTCGCAACTAATCCCGCACCAATCATGACAGATGGGTTTGAGGTATTGGTACAAGAAGTGATGGCAGCGATCATGACATCGCCATGAGTAATTGTGAATGACTCCCCTTCCACAGTCTGCTTTTTATTAATCTCATCTGCATTGACTTTGAAATCAGCTACGGCGGCTTTCATAAAGCCATCAGCAATTTCCGTTAATGCGACACGGTCTTGTGGGCGTTTTGGTCCTGCTAAGCTGGGGACTACAGAAGAGAGATCAAGTTCAAGAGTATCAGTGAAGATAGGATCTTTCGCATCATTTCTCCAGAAACCTTGCTCCTTAGCATAGGCTTCGACTAACTGAACGCGGGCCTCATCACGGCCAGTGAAACGCAGGAACTCAATGGTCTTTTCATCCACTGGGAAGAAGCCACAAGTCGCCCCATACTCAGGTGCCATATTGGCAATCGTTGCACGATCAGCAAGCGTGAGATCCTTGAGACCTGGACCATAGAATTCAACAAACTTATCAACCACACCTTTTTTACGAAGCATGTTTGTAACCGTGAGAACAACATCAGTCGCTGTCACACCTTCTTTGGCTTTTCCTGTGAGCTTAAAGCCTACCACTTCAGGAATGAGCATCGTGACCGCTTGGCCCAACATCGCCGCTTCGGCTTCGATACCACCCACGCCCCAACCAAGTACTGAAAGACCGTTCACCATCGTGGTGTGAGAGTCAGTGCCGACGCAAGTATCGCAGTAAGCAATCTCACGGCCGTCTTCTGTTTTTGTCCAAACAGTTTGAGCGATATATTCCAAGTTCACTTGGTGACAGATACCTGTGCCAGGAGGCACCACGCGGAAATTCTTGAAACTCTTTTGGCCCCATTTCAAAAACTTATAGCGCTCACCATTACGCTCATACTCGAGCGCTTTATTTTGTTCAAATGACTCTTTAGTGGCGTAGTGATCCACAATGAGTGAGTGGTCGATAACCAGATCAACTGGGACGAGTGGATTAATCTTTTGTGGATTTCCGCCTACAAGTTTCATGGCATCACGCATGGCCGCTAAATCAACGACTGCTGGAACACCGGTGAAATCTTGCATCAAAACGCGAGCAGGATAGTAGTTAATTTCGCGAGTGGATTTTTTGTCTTTTGTCCATTGTCCCATCGCTTTGATGTCATCGGCGAAAACCGTAAAATCATCTTCATTGCGCAAAAGATTTTCCATCAACACTTTGAGTGAGAAAGGAAGATTTTCAACATCACCTACACCGGCCGCTTGCGCCGCTTTAAGCGAGAAGTAGTCATAGCTTTTTCCGCCAACTGTTAGCGTCTTACGGGTCTTAAACGTGTCTTTACGAGTTTGTGACAAGAGTGGCCTCACTTGATAGATTTTCAGAGGAGATTCTATCACTTTCCCACTGAACTCTCAAAGAGATACTCGTTATGGCGAGATGCAGAAGAGACTAGCGGACGTAAGCAAATTCGTATTGTGGAAAAAAGTTCTCTGGAGGGGTCCAAAGCCCTGAGGCGGACTTCAACTCAGAGAGAAATTGGATCGTTCTGCTGGACTTAAATAAGATTAAATCTCTTAGATCTATTTTAGTCACACTATCAAAAGTTATTTCGCCATTAGTCACATTGACCCAACAAATAAAAATGGTTCCGACTCCAATTGAATCCATTACGTTGTCCGGGTCATTCTTAACTGTCGCCAATAAAGTGGCGTATTCATCTCTTTTGTCGCTAGAAAATCGAGCGGTCAGCTCATTAAATTCGGAATTGTTTTTGTCTTTACGCAAAAGGATATAGCCCTTACTGCCAACAATAAAAATTCCTTCGCCAATACCTGGGGCCCAAGGCAGGCCTCGGCAAGCGGTGGACGTTTCACGGGTGCCGCACAGAGATGTTTGAGCAAAACCGTCCCTTACTGCCTGCGCATCGAAATCCTCAAGTACTCCGCTCTGAGCACTCAAGCTAGCGAAACAGAGCAAAAATACGATCAAATTCATTCTCATAATTACATTATATGTTTAGCACCCAATAAAGAAAAGATGATTCAATTTTCTTCTTTTTACTTCCGATATTGGAAGAATGGAAAAACAAACACAACTCACTCATGAAAAGCATCTCAACCACCTTGTCAGAGTCGTACCACTGCTGTGCCTCGCCTATGGCATGCAAAGCTATATGATGATGAGCTTTGCTAAGGGTGGCCCCACGGGGACTTTGGTTCTACTGCTAGGTCTCTCTCTAGCGATGAGCGTGATGGCCTTAGTGACTTATGACAATCATTATGTCGTAAAGTGGCAGGAAGATTTGTTTTTTGTAAAGACACCTTGGTCTTGGAAAACTCAGCAATTTAAACGTCAAGACATCCAGTCAATCGAAGTGATTGGCGAAGTCGATGAATTTCAAACTGTCATCGTGAAGTTAAACAGCAAAAAACGGCTGACATTTTATTTTGTCGATAATGGCCACGATTTCAAAAAATCGATGGAGTCCAGTCAGGAGTTCTCTCGTGCTGCTTAAGTTTTTGTGTGTTTTAGCTCTGTCGGCGAATGCCTTTGCTGCCGG
>JBIKNE010000476.1:0-2827 GCA_044358855.1 Bacteriovoracaceae bacterium
CCCTCCAGGGATTAATTCCTGGCGTAACCAAGTCTAGCTGGTAAGGAGAAAGACTATGATGACTGATCCTATTTCTGACCTATTAACCCGTATTCGCAATGCGAATAAGGCTGGGTTAGAGAAAGTTGATATTCCAGCTAGCAAAATCAAAGCTGGTGTTTGCAAAGTTTTGAAAGACGAAGGTTTTATCAAGTCTTTCAAAATCATCGCGAAAGGCCCTGCTGACATCACACTTCGCGTATCGCTGAAGGAAGGTGCTTTGGTTGGTTTAGAGCGTATCTCTAAGCCAGGTCTTCGTGTTTATAAAGGTTATAATGACATGCCACGCGTTTTGAGCGGTTTGGGTGTCTCTATTGTATCTACTTCGTCAGGTCTCATGTCTTCGCGTAAAGCGAAAGCCATGAAGCTCGGTGGCGAAGTGATTGCCAACGTCTGGTAAGAGAGGAAATTATGTCTCGTATTGGTAAACAGCCGATTGCTCTTCCTGAAAAAGTGGAAATTAAAATTGCCGGGAACGTTGTAGAAGTAAAAGGCCCAAAGGGTCAGCTTACTTACAAAGTAAACCAAGGCATTAAAGTTGAGAAAAAAGACAAAACTGTAGAAGTGACTGGTACGACTGATCGTATTGGCCGCTCTCTCTGGGGCCTTACACGTACAATCGTGGGCAACATGGTAACAGGTGTCTCTGTTGGCTTCAAAAAAGAATTGGAGTTTAACGGTGTAGGTTACAAGGCTGCTGTAAGCGGGACAACGCTTCAGTTGAACTTGGGCCACTCTCACCAAATCGACTACAAGCTCCCAAAGGGCATTGAAGTAAAAGTTAACAAGAACGTTGTTGAAGTCTACGGCGCTGATAAAGAGCTCGTTGGATTTGTAGCAGCAGAAATCCGCGCATACCGTCCGCATGAGCCATACAAAGGCAAAGGCATGAAGTATGTAGGTGAAAAAGTAATCCGCAAAGCCGGCAAAACTGGCGCGAAAAAGTAATTAATTAGGTGGTGAACTATGAGAAAAGTACTCGGTAAAATTAAAAATCCGACGAAAGCAAAAGAATACCGTCGCCGTCTTTCTATCCGTAAAAAAGTAGAAGGCAGTGCTGAACGTCCACGTGTTTGCGTAACGAAGACTAATAAACATCTTCGCGTCCAAGCTGTGAATGATCTCACTAACGTCACTCTTTTCTCCGTCCAAACGTATGGCAAAACTAAAGTTGCCGATGCTGGAAACGCAGAAGGCGCTAAGAAGGTTGGAGCTGCAGTAGCTGCTCAACTGAAAAAAGCAAACGTCTCAGTAGCTGTATTTGACCGTAGCGGCAAGCAGTATACCGGCGTGATTAAAGTTCTAGCGGATGCAATCCGCGAGAACGGCATCCAATTGTAAGAGAGGCGGATATGTCAGAAGAAAACAACAACAACGAAGTAGAAACAAATGAAAACGAAGAGAAAAAAGGTCGTGGCGGAAAGCGCGGCGCTCCTCGCGGAAATGATAAAAAACCACCTCGCCGTGACGCTGCTCAAGCTCAAGGTGACGGTCCAAACGTTGATCTCGAAGAACGCGTAGTTGCAGTTAACCGCGTTGCTAAAGTTGTGAAGGGCGGTCGCCGCTTTTCATTCGCAGCTTTGATCATTGTTGGTGATAAGAACGGCAAAGTTGGATACGGACTTGGTAAAGCCAAAGAAGTTCCAGATGCAATCCGCAAAGCTGGCCAAAAAGCTGCTAAGCGTATGATTAAAGTTCCTATCGAAAATGGCACAGTTCCACACGAGATCCTTGGAAACTTCGGCGCTGGTAAAGTTTTGATCAAGCCAGCCGGAGAAGGTACAGGGATTAAGGCTGCTGGTGCATGCCGTTCAATCTTGGAACTTGCTGGTGTTCGTAACGTTTTAACTAAATCACTACGTGGTAGCAACCCACACAATATCGTTAAAGCGACATTCACAGCTTTGAAGGGATTGCGTGCAGTTGAAGATATCGCTAACGCTCGTGGCGTACAGGCTAAAGGCCTACGTGCTCGTGCGAAAGCTAAAGCAAAAGCTTGAGGTGACCCATGGCTAATAAGCAGATCACTGTTAAATTGAAAAAAAGTGTTATTGCCTGCACAGAAAAGCAGCAAGCAACAGTCCGCGGTTTGGGATTGCGCCGTATCGGCTCAACTAAAACTTTGGAAAATACTCCGGCCGTTCGTGGAATGATTAAGCAAGTCATCCACATGGTCGACATCTTGAAGTAAGAGGCTCGATATGTTGAATCTAAACAATTTGAAAAGCCCAAAAGGCGCCCACAAAAACATCAAGCGTCTTGGCCGCGGCCAAGGTTCTGGTCAGGGTACTCAAGCCGGTAAAGGTCACAAAGGCCAAAAGGCTCGCAGCGGCGGCGGAATTCGTATTGGTTTTGAGGGTGGTCAAATGCCCCTATACCGTCGTCTTCCTAAAGTCGGCTTCAATAACTCAGTATTCGCCACAACATATACAGTGGTAAATCTCGAGAAAATTGCCGAAAAATTCACTAGCGAAGTCGTTACACGCGAATCGTTGGTTGAAAAAGGCTTCTTGAGCGGCAAGAATAAGAGCCTGCCGATTAAGATCTTGGCGAAAGGTGAGTTTGCAAAAGCTCTTACTTTCAAAGGGATTGAGAAATTTTCTACCAAAGCCCAGGAATTGATCTCCAAGGCTGGCGGAAAGATCGTAAACGAATAATCCCGTAAGGAAGCGCGATGTCGAATAACGTTTCAAAGCTTGAAGAACTCAAGAAGCGTCTGCTTTTCACCATTATCATGCTGGGTGTGTACCGAGTTGCGACTCAAGTACCAACGCCTGGAGTAGATGGT
>JBIKNE010000029.1:0-10546 GCA_044358855.1 Bacteriovoracaceae bacterium
CGTTTCGGCAGCCTATCCTGTTGAAAAAAATCTTCAAGCAAGAATTCATCAAGCGTGTCTGGCCTCAGGAGTAAAAACTCATGTGGGCGGAAGTTATGTTTGTATTGAAGGTCCGCAATTCTCATCACGTGCTGAATCACAGATCTATCGCTCATTTGGTGCATCTATCATTGGCATGACCAACGTTCCTGAGTCTTACCTCGCAAAAGAAGCAGGTATCGCCTATGCAACGGTTGCCATGGTGACGGATTACGATTGCTGGAAAGATGAGCATTGCGAAGTTTCTGAGATCATGGCGATTATGAAAGATAATTACGTCAGTGCACAAAAACTTGTCGTTCGCTTGATACCATCTTTAGTGAAAGAGCCAATTTCATTTGTTCCTGAAAATAAATACGCCGTGATCACTGATCCTACAAAACTATCAGACCGACATAAAGAAATTATGGGAGTCGTTCTTAAGTGAGTGACACCTATCTCCCCCACGTTTCTGTTCTTCTAGAAGAGTGCCTTCATGCACTTTCTGTAGGGGCAGAGGGGGTAGAAAAGCCACTTTTTGCCGACCTCACTTTTGGTGGTGGAGGCCATAGCTCGGAAATCTTACGCCGAAATCCAAAGGCACGATTGATTGCGTTCGATCGCGATCCAGATGCAATTAAGAACGGACAGAAGCTCTTGGAGCAGAACGGCTGGGCCGATCGCGCTAAGTTAGTGCATGCTAACTTTGATCAACTGGCGGATTGGTTTAAGTCTAATCAACCAGGTTTATTTAATGGTGTATTGGCCGACCTGGGAGTTTCCTCGCATCAATTCGATGCTGGTGAGCGTGGATTTTCTTTTCGCTCGGACGCTCCTCTGGATATGAGAATGGACACGTCTGACGATTCATTTGAGACTGCAGCCGATCTTGTAAACTCGCTCCCAGAGGAAGATTTAGCAAATTTGATTTTTAAATATGGTGAAGAAAGATTGTCCCGTAGAATCGCTGCTCGTATATGTGAAAAAAGAAATGAGAGGCCCTATAGGACCACAGGTGAATTAGAAGAAGCCTGTTTTCTTTCATACCCTCCTCACCAAAGACATCGTGGTGCACATCCGGCGACACGTACATTTCAAGCTCTCCGAATTGCCGTTAATGATGAACTCGGTTCTTTAGAAAGAATGCTCGCCGGCCTCCCTGAATTATTGGCGGAAGGTGGTACGGCCGCCATCATCAGCTTCCATTCTTTGGAAGATCGAATCGTAAAACATACCTATAAAGAAATAGTGGCGAAGTCAGAGAACCGCGTTACAATATTGACTAAGAAGCCAATTGTTCCAAGCGCGCGCGAAGTGGATTCGAACCCTAGGGCAAGGAGTGCCAAGCTAAGGGTCATGCGGCGAACAGAACACCATGGAGGGTATGATGGCTCTGAGGAACAAGAAGACTAGTGCTAGTTGGAAAGACAATAAAGTCATTCAGACTTTGTTCCACCCTCGTATTTTACCTTTTACATTAACGTTCTCTTGTATGGCCGTCTTGTTCGTGACTATCAGGATGAAGTCAATCGAGCAGGCCTATCAGCTAGACGGTTTGGAAAATACTATGAATAAGGTATTGGTCCAAAACAAGGAACTAAAAGCGCAAAGGGCACGGATGCTCTCAGTGCAACGACTTCGCGAGTATGCGGAGAAGTTCAATCTGAAAGAGCCGGGCCCTGAGCAGATAATCCTCATTCCCTAAGCACATGGATGTGCTTAGTATAGGGGGCCTGTGAAGACTCGGATTCAAATAACGTTTTTTATTTTCGTAATTCTTTTTACGCTTGTTGGAGCTAAGGCATTTTATATCCAACTGGTACAAAAGGATCGATTGCTAGCTTATGCTCGCAGTCAGTTTATGCGCGAGACACGCGAGTTTCCCAACCGAGGAAATATTGTCGATCGTCACGGCACCCCACTCGCGATTAATGTCCAGACCTGGAATTTGTATACTTTTCCAAGAAAGAAAGGTTTGGATTATGTAAAACAGATCAAGGGTCTGTCTCTTGTTGTCCCAGAGCTAACTTATAATAGTCTTTGGAGCAAAGTTAAAAATCGTCAAAAGTATACGTGGTTAGCACGTAGAATTCGTTTAACAGATGATCAGGTTCAAAAGATAAAAAAACTTAGTGCCATTCACCTTGAAGAGCACAGCACACGTGTATATCCAAATCACGAGCTTTCCGCACAGATCTTAGGCTTCACAGGTATCGACAACACCGGCATGGCAGGTATTGAGCGGGCGATGAATTCAGATTTAAAGGGTGAGGCTCAATTGGTTCGCTATCATCGCGATGCCAAAGGCCGTCCTATTAAATATGAAAATATTGAGACACGTGCGCGTCCTGCGAAGGACATCGCACTTTCAATTGATAAAGAACTTCAAGGTGCCCTTGAGAGCTACCTAAAAGAAGCTGTTGTTCATCATAAGGCCTTTCGTGGTGGTGCTGGTGTGATGGATGCAGAGACTGGTGAAATCTTGGCGATGGCCAACTATCCGACCTTTGACCCGAATAGCGCAACAAAGTATCCAGTAGAGAATAGAAAGCTGGCATTTGTGACTGATCCATTTGAGCCAGGCTCAATTTTTAAAACGCTTACAGTTGCGGCAGCCTTAGAACATAAGACTGCTTTGCCAGAAAAGAAATATTTTTGCGAGTACGGAAAGCTGCGAGTACAAAATCATTATATTACTGAGGCAGAGTCAGACAAAAAGTTTGAATGGCTAACGGTCACGGATATTTTAAAATACAGCTCAAACGTAGGTACTACTAAGATGGCTTTTGATCTTACTTATCCTCGTTTAAAAAAATCGCTGGATAAGTTTGGTATCGGACAAAAGACAGGTATTGAAGTTACCGGTGAGTCAAAGGGTATTATGACTCGCGCCGAACAAGTTAAGCCCCTCACACTATCTAATATAAGTTTTGGTCACGGTGTTGCGACTACGGCCATTCAGATGTTGAGAACCTATGCGGCAATTGCAAATGGCGGTTACCTGGTTCAACCAACGCTCCTTAAATCGGATGTTTCGCAGTTAAATTCAAAAAATAGAATTTTGGCCAAGAAAACCGCCGAGCAAGTTACAGAAATGCTAGTTAATGCTGTAGAAAATGGAACAGGAACAGCAGCAAAGATTCCTCACTATGCAATTGCAGGTAAAACCGGAACAGCTCAACGTGTTTCAGAGCGTGGTGGGTACGAAGGTTATATTTCAAGTTTCGCAGGATATCCTGTCAACGTCTCTCGCCCGTTTGTCGTTCTGGTATATATCGATAACCCGAAGGCAAATGGTTATTATGGTAACGTTGCAGCAGCACCAGTATTTAGAAAAATTACACAGCACCTTTTATACAAGACAAAAGATTTTTCAAAGTTTGCACAATATAATTCAGAATCGAATGCAAAAAATTTAGACACAGTGAATACATCGCAGGCTTCACGTCGATATATTGGTGCAGGAAGAATGCCAAATTTTATAGGAATGGATAAAGCTTCAGCTTTACGAATGGCTGAATCCCTAGATTTGCAAATTGAATTAACTGGATTTGGAGTTGTTTCCCGACAGCATCCAGTAGCGGGCGAGGCACTAAGCTCTGCCAACGAATTGAGATTGCACTTCAGCCCACCCACTTATGAAGAGTGAAGAATTAATCTCTAAAATACAAACCTTCATACAAAGTGGTAATGCCACATATCTCACAGCAGTGAAGGTTTTAGAGTGGAGACTTGAGGAATCTAGTGCCGAAACCGCAGTGGCATATCAGCTTAATGAGGATTCAGATTCCAATAACAAGTTGGCGGAACGCCTTAAAAAATTTAAACCAGCAGTATTAATACTTAGTCGTCAGCCTTTGTTAGATACCGGGGTTCCTACAATCATTATTAAAAATGGTGCCTGGTCTCAATTTTTATATGAGCTTTGCCAATTTTTTTATCCTCATCCAAACAGACTAAAGATTCTAGCAATTACTGGAACCAATGGAAAAACCACCACGGCCGATCTTGCCTTGCAACTTGGTGAGCAAGCTGGTTTGAAAGGTTTCTCAATTGGTACTTTGGGTGTTCGTCAAAATGGCAAAACGCTAGAAGAGTTTGGATTAACAACACCTGGACAAATTCAACTTCATCAACTTATCCATAAATACGGAATGAACTCAGACTTTTTAGTAATGGAAGCAAGTTCTCACGCTCTTCACCAAGAGCGAGTATTTGGCCTCGAGTTTGTTTCTGCGGCATGGACAAGCTTCACTCAAGATCATCTCGATTATCATAAATCGATGGATGAATACTTTGCTGCGAAATGTTTAATCGTGAGAAGCATTGAAAGTAATGGATCACTCTATATTCCTGAGGGTCAGTTTGAATTAAGAGAGAAGCTAAAAAACATAACAAGTTTTAAATTGGCAAAACCACTAACTGTTTCGGAGAGGAAGCAGTTGTCATTGTTTTTTAAAACGAAATTTAATGAAGAAAACTTACTCTGTGCTCTTGCTCTTATCGAATCATTAGGCGTCTCAAGGGAAAGGCTAAATCTTGCAGCTTTAAATCCTCCACCAGGGAGATTCTATATTCGAGAGTGGAGTGGAAAGACGGCCGTAGTAGATTTTGCTCATACTCCAGACGCACTAGAAAATATAATGAGAGCAATAAGAGAAACATTTCCGACTAAAGAATTGGTTGTGCTGTTTGGCTGTGGCGGAGACCGTGACAGAAAAAAGCGCCCACTTATGGGGCAAGCTGTAGAAAAATGGGCACACAAAATAATTATAACGAGTGATAATCCGCGTACAGAGGATCCTGTTCAAATCATGCAGGATATCATGACCGGAATTGCTGATAAGAGTAAGGTTAGTCAGCAGGTTGAAAGGCCTATAGCTGTGATGGAAGCACTTGAAACATTAAACATAAATCAAGTCTTACTATTGGCAGGGAAAGGACATGAGGATTATATCCTGAAGGGCACTACTAAAGTGGCTTATAGCGATATAGATGAACTTGATAAATTTGTAATTAAGCAGCAAGGAATAGGTCATGATTGATACTCGTTTAATCACTCAATGTGAAAGCGTTATGGCCATAACGGGTCAGTTAGTCGAGGCCCTCCTTGGATTTTGCAGCGACACTCGTCACTACACTCACCCTGCGATGTTTATGGCTTTTCCAGGCGCAAAACATAATCCGCTCGATTACGTTAAGCCGTTATTAGAGAAGGGATGCCCTGTCGTTATCTATCAAAAAAATCTAGCTAACGAAGACATCATTCGTGAATTGAAAGAGCAGTTCCCTGATCGAGTATACGTCGGAGTGAGAGATGCCGTAAGTTTTACCCAAGAGTTGGGAAGTCTTCACGCGAGAAGTTGGCGAGACCAGGGCGGAAAGATTTTTGCTATCTCAGGATCAAATGGCAAAACGACTCACAAAGAGATGTTGGCCTTTTTGTTGAAAAGTGTAATGCCGAATGAAGTAGTCGCAACTGAAAAAAATAATAACAACCATCTTGGTGTTCCTCTCACTGTTCTGCAGATTAAACCTGAAACGAGAGTCTGTGTTCTTGAGCTAGGAAGTAATCATCCGGGTGAGATTAAGCTTCTTTGTGATTTAGCCAAACCCAACTGTGGCCTCGTTACAAATATTGGTGCAACTCATCTAGAGTTTTTCGGAACAGAAAGTGCTGTATTTGAGGAAGAGGGCTATCTTTATCATGCGGTTGGGGATGGACTGTTTTTTCAAAATATCGACGATCCATTTCTGGCAACATTGCCTCGTAAATCAGGCACCATTACTTTCTCGACAAATAAGCCCGCAGATTTAATTTATAATGTGAGTGTTGGAAGCGTGAAAATCTCTGGCAAGCTAGGCGAACAAACGCTTACCAATGATGCGCTGACTGGAGTTCATAATCTCACAAATATGGCGACATCCTGGGCAATCGCAACGACGCTTTTTCCCGAAAAACGCACTGAGTTGGCTTTGGCTGCATCGAAGTTCAAACCGACTCCCAATCGTTCTGAGTGGAAAGATTTCCAAGGGAAAAAAATATATTTGGACGCCTATAATGCCAATCCATCTTCGATGAAGGTCGCTTTGTCTGGATTTTTTGATTGGTTAGCCGCTCAAAAAATTACTGAAAGTTCTGCAGTCGTGATTTTGGGCGATATGAATGAATTGGGTGATTCGGCGCCTCAATATCATCGCGAAGTTGGTGAATTCTTAAAGCAATGGAAGGGTGCGCAGATTATTTTTATTGGGCGCTATGCTGCACACTACATAGAGGGACTTGGTTATGGTGCTAGCTACTCAGAGGCGAAACAATTTAAGGGAAGTGAGTGGGATCGAATGACCCAGGGCAGAACGCATGTGTTAATCAAGGGCAGTCGCTCTTTACAATTAGAGTCTCTTCTCGCTATAACTTAAGGTTACCCTCATTCAAGGCGTAACTATGCTTTTTCACTGGCTTTACCCATTAAGTCAGAACCATCATATTTTGAATTTATTTCGTTATATTACGGTTCGCTCTTTCATCGCATTTTTAATTGGAATTATTGTTTCGGTGATTTGGGGTAAGCGTTTTATCGCGCTTATGAAGTTGCGCCAATTCGGTCAAAGTATCCGTGAGGATGGGCCGGAATCACATAAAAAGAAAAAAGGCACACCTACTTTTGGTGGAGTCTTCATTATTGGATCAGCTCTCATCGCTTGTGCGATAACTGGAAATT
Source organism: Bacteriovoracaceae bacterium (assembly GCA_044358855.1). GTDB lineage: Bacteria > Bdellovibrionota > Bacteriovoracia > Bacteriovoracales > Bacteriovoracaceae > UBA6144. The sequence continues at coordinate 6,741 of JBIKNE010000029.1, forward strand.
TTCTCAGTGTTCCATTCTGTATCACTTTATTTGTCATGCTTAGTTACTTTGCCTTGGGCTGGTTGGACGACTACTTAAAAGTTCTTCTGAAGAATTCAAAAGGTGTTTCGGCTCGCCAAAAACTTCTTTGGCAATTTGTCACTGCGGGCTTGGCTTCTTTTGCCATGGTGAAATGGAATGTGACAGACACACAGTTCTATTTACCTTTTTTGAAAGATGCTGTGATTGATTTGGGTTGGTGGTATGTCCCCTTTGCTTCACTTGTAATCGTTGGCTCAAGTAATGCTGTTAATCTGACTGATGGACTAGATGGTCTAGCAATTGGTCCAGTGATTATTTCAGCGTCTACACTTGGTGTGTTGGGTTATGTAGCAGGCCACAGCGAACTTGCTCAATATCTTCTCATTCCCTACATCCCAGATGTGGGAGAAATACTTGTTTTGGCCGGTGCCCTCGTCGGCGCTGGGGCAGGTTTTCTTTGGTACAACTCTTACCCTGCCGAAATTTTTATGGGTGACGTGGGCTCCCTGTCGCTAGGTGGGGTTCTTGGAACAATGGCGGTATTAACAAAAAACGAAATCCTTTTTGTTATTATCGGTGGGATTTTTGTTATTGAAGCTATCTCAGTTATTTTGCAAGTGGCTTCGTACAAAACTACCAAAAAAAGAATATTTAAAATGGCACCAATTCATCATCATTTTGAATTGTCAGGCTGGCCTGAGACGAAAGTAATTGTTCGTTTTTGGATTATCAGTCTTGTGCTAGCGATACTTGCATTAGCATCACTCAAACTACGTTGATTCGGAGAAAGATATGGAAAAGTATAAAGGTAAAAAAGTATTGATCGTTGGTTTGGGCAAAACTGGTTTTGCACTTATTAATCTTTTTAATCAACTTGGTGCTGAGATCAAAGTTACAGATATCAAACCGATATTTGATTTAAATAAACAAGTTAAGCGTCTCAAGAAAATTAATCCAAATCCTACTATGACATTAGGCGAGCACCGTGAAGAGGATTTCACTGATGCAGACATCGTCGTATACTCATCGTCTGTTGATCCTAACATGCCTCAGCTCAAGGCAGCTCGCGAACAAGGCAAAGAAGTTTACAGTGACTTTGCTTTTGCATATGCCAATTGCAAGAAACCAGTCGTTGCAGTTTGTGGGAGCTATGGTCGCACAACAATTGCCCACATGATCGGATACACTCTGCGGGTAGATAAGAAGAACGTCTTTGTTGGTGGAACCAGTGAAGAGCCTTTTATCAATTATCTCATGATGCCTAATCGTGACGAAGTTGATTATGTTGTCGTGGAAGTTTCTCCTCTGCAACTTCAAACAGTTTCAGGCTTCAAGCCTATTCTTGCTGTTTATCCTAATCTTGAAGAAAAAGCAGTTCCGGGCCGTTTCAAGGGTCCAGGTGAGTTCTTGGATACAGCACTTAAGGTTGCACGTGAATTAGATTCAGAAAGTTACCTTGTTGTGAATTTTGATAAGTTGGCCGGCAATAGTATTTTGAGAAACTGCCAAGCTCAGACCTTCTGGTATTCTCGTAAGAGCTTTGTCAGTATGGGTGTTATCAATGAGATCCAGGGTTCGCATTTCCATGACAAGCGTATTCACTCAAATATCCACTATCACTCTGAGTTCAAAGTCACTCAAATGAGAATTGTGGGACAGAATAGCCGTGAGAACATTCTCTCTGCCATCACTGCTTGTAAGGCGTTGAAGTGCAGTGATGAATCAATCCAATATTGTATTGAGAACTTCCCTGGCATTCCTCATCGTCTTGAATTCGTAGTCGAAAAAAACGGCGTTAAATTTTATAACGATTCTAAAAGTGAGACGATGGATGAGCTCAAGACAAGTCTTGAGGCATTTAAAGAACCAGTCATTCTTATCGCTGGCGGTAAAGAAATCGAAGGATTCCCCTTTGATAAATACTTCGGTGTAATGAATGAAAAGGCTCGCATTCTAGTTTTGGTGGGAGAATGCAAGGAAAGCATGAACCGCGTACTTGGCGAGGCCACTCAAACTTTCCTCGTGGGTTCATTTGATGAATCTGTGCTTTTGGCCTATCAGAAGAGCCGCACGGGCGACACGATTCTTCTTTGTCCTGGGAATGATGGCACTGACGTCTTCCGTGACTTCGAAGAAAAGGGCAACTACTACAAAAAGCTTATCTTCCAATTGTAAGCCGCATCAATCGAGCGTAAAATGGAAGCATCTGGAAATAAGGATGCTTCCATGGAAAACGATAGCGGACTAGAAAAGACGGGTACACTTTTTCTTCTCGTAACAGTCATGATCATCTTTTTTGGTGTCGTGATGCTGTTCTCTTCAAGTTACATGTATGCTCGTGAACAATTTGGTTCACCCGCTCATTTTCTTGTTAAGCAAGTCATCTTTGTAGCCTTGGGATCATTGGCCGCATGGATCTTGGCCAAAACAAAAATTTCATTTTGGTATAAGCACGCCTACAAAGTTAATGGAGCGTTTGTCGCTCTTCTAACGATGACACAAGTTCCCGGCATCGGCGTTGCCATGAAGGGCTCGCAACGTTGGTTGAATTTAGGTTTTATGAATCTTCAGCCCGGTGAGTTCGTAAAATATTCACTAATACTTGTGGCGATCAAATACTTCGAAAATTTTCAACAATACACGGCAAAACAGAGAGCGATCAATGCTATTGGAATCGCTCTTCCCCTTTTGGTTTTCCTTAAGCAACCAGACTTCGGAACATTTGCCATCTCAGCGATGATTGTGACTTTTATTGCATTCTTAAGTCATTTTCCAAGAAAGTGGTTCTGGAGTGCTGCCATTTCGGGATTCATCGGAGCGGTAGTCTTGTTATTTGCAGCACCCTATCGAGTAAAAAGAATTTTAGTATTTCTTGATCCTTGGAAAGATCCAAAGAATTCAGGCTTTCAAATTATACAAAGTTTCCTGGCGTTCGCGAATGGCGGAATTACCGGACAAGGCCTTGGTAACTCGAATGAGAAGCTATTCTATTTACCCGAAGCCTATAATGATTTTATTTTTAGTGTTGTTGGTGAAGAACTAGGTTTTGCCGGAGTGATCGCGGGAATCCTACTATTCCTAACTTTCATTTTTTTAGGATTCCGTTTAGCACTTGGTCTCAAATCTCGTTTATCTGGGATGATGGTTTGCTCAATTGTGTTTTGTATAGGATTTCAGGCATTCCTAAATATGGGTGTCGTTCTTGGGATTCTTCCAACAAAAGGTTTGAACTTACCTTTCATTAGCTATGGTGGCTCTAGTATGGTTGCCAACCTCGCGGCCTTGGGGCTTATATTTTCTGCTATGAGATGGAATGGAAAAGATTCAAAAGCACCTATCGCAAAAGTTAGAACGGCACGTGCATGAAAAACCTTGTTGTTCTAGTGGCAGGGGGAACGGGTGGTCACATCAATGCGGCGATTGCACTTGGTGAGAGACTCGAAAAAAAGAATTTTTCTGTAAGTTATTTAACAGGTCAGCGCCCACTTGATTATAAGTTATTTAATGGCCTGCAGGTGCAACATCTCGCGAGTTGGCCCCTTAGAACAAAAAATCCTTTTAAATTCATCAGTGCCATAGTTCGCAACACGGTTGTTTTCTTAAATATTTTTAAACTCTTCAAATCGCAGAGACCCAGCTTTGTTGTGGGTGCTGGCGGCTATGTATGTGGGCCAACTTTGTTAGCTGCAAAATTACAAAGAATCCCAATTTTTATCATTGAACAAAATGCTGTTCTTGGTTTAACCAATCGTATGCTCGCAAGAATGAGTGATTTAATATTTACT
>JBIKNE010000415.1:0-2809 GCA_044358855.1 Bacteriovoracaceae bacterium
TCTACCCACATCACTGATTTGAATTTTGCCTAGGCCAACGAGCGCTCCGAGGGCGGCTCCGTACGCGGTTGTCTCAATGTTTTTGGGTCTGAGAATCTTTTTTCCTGAGAAGTTCGCCTGAGATTGCATTAAAAGAGAGTTCGCGGTTGCACCACCATCAACCTTAATGTCATTCAGCCTTCCCAAGTCTCTTTGAAATGCTTGGACACAGTCATTAACCGCGAGGGCCACGCCGTCTAGACAAGCGCGGGCAATATGAGCAGAACTCGTATCACGGGTCATGCCAATAATGGCACCCTTGGCCTCTGAGACCCAATAGGGCGCGGCGATACCAGTGAAGAATGGAAAGAACAGTAGGTGCTCCATCTGTTCAAGGTTTGTAACTTGGCGAGCGAGTGCTTCAACTTCATGACTTTTAGAAATGAGTTTTAAGTTGTCTCGCAACCACTGTACAGCGGCACCGGCGATATAACTTGCACCCTCTAGAGCGTAAACTTGTTTTCCTTTATATCGATAAGCGCCCGTAGTGAGGAGACCCTGCTGCGAAAAGACTCGTTTCTCGCCAGTATTTACGAGTAAGAAAGCCCCTGTTCCATAAGTACATTTAATATCACCAACGTTAAGACAGGCCTGACCAAAAAGAGCAGACTGTTGGTCACCAAACAAGCATGCAACAGGAATTCCATCTGGTAAAAAATCTAGGCCACGCGTTTTGCCAAATTCTCCAAACGTATCTTGTATCTTGGGAAGCGCAGATTTAGGAACGTTGAAAAAACGTACTAACTCCTCGTCCCAATCGAAAGTTTCGAGTGAGAGAAGTTGAGTGCGACTTGCATTAGATGGTTCTGTAGCAAAAGAATCACCGCTCGTAAGTTTATAAAGAACGAATGTGTCGATGGTTGAAAGGCGAAGATCATTCTTGTCGGTAGCATTTTTTACCGCTGGAACATTTTCTAAAAGCCACTTCATTTTGCTGCCAGAAAAATAGGGATCAAGGGGCAGACCAGTTTTAGGAGTGTACTTATTTTTAAATGAGTCTTTGTGATCTGCGCAGAAATCAGTCGTGCGACGATCCTGCCAAACAATAGCATTTGCTAGCGGTGTTCCTGCTTTGTTGTATGCACACGTAGTTTCACGTTGATTGGTAATGCCAATGGCCATAATTTCGGAAGGTTTTGCGTTGGCATTTTTTAGAGCGATCTGAACGGTATTTTTGACTGTCGCCCAAATTTGATTGAGGTCGTGCTCAACCCAGCCCGGCTTAGGATAAATTTGTGGGTAATCTTCTGAACCCTCAGCTTTAATTTCGAGTGAATCGGCATCAATCAACAAAGCAGTCGTGCCGGTAGTTCCTTGATCAATTGCAAGGACGTACGAACCCATAAGGCCACCTTTGAAAAAAACAAATTTAGAGATTAATAATACCGTCTTGAGATGGGTCGTCCACGATGAGGCGCGCATACGCCGTCCAGTATTTGGCGAGATTTCGATTGGTTACTGCGATGAAGCCAAAGGAAATTGTGGCAATGACGAGGAGTAGCAGAGCGAACTCCACTAAAGTCTGACCGCTTTGCTTATTTTTTTTTGGATCCTCTGGTAGGATTTGCCCCGACTTCATGGTCAACCTCCGTCTCTGCTATTATTATAGCGTCAGAGGTTAATTCCAATGAAGAAGTTTCTTCCTACAATCATCTTGGCCATGGGCTTTTTTGGCTTTCTCGCTACTCAAATCCTATGGAATTCACCCCTTCTTAATGCCCAGCAGGTGAAAGTTGAGAAAAGCAAAGACCAGCTGTTTGAGTCACTTTTTCAAGAATCAAAATTCCAAACGATTGATCAGAAAAACCTTGAGCTTAAAACCCTTCAGTCACCTGTAGTCGTAGTTAATTTTTGGGCAAGTTGGTGCTTGCCTTGTCTCAAGGAATTTCCTTCGCTGACAGCGTTTCAGAAAAAATTCGGCGAGAAGGCATCGATTGTTGGAATAAACGGGGATGAAGAAGATCCTCTCGTTGCCATTGAGAAGACCAAGAAAAAGTATGGCCTCGATTTTCATCACGTAATCGATCCAATGTCCGAAATTAGCGATAAGTTCTTAGTTGCTGCTTACCCCTTTTCCTTGGTCTACGTGAAAGGAAAACTGGTGCATACTTCAAACAAGGGCCATGACTTCATGGCAAAAGATTTTATTGCTAAAGTTGAGGATGCCCTTAAGGGCAAATAACGCAAAGATTGCGTCCCCAGTTATAAGTCACTTCTGAAATATCATTTACTCTAAACAAAGCAAAAGTTGGCTTTTTTCCGGGGATGATGGCACCTTGGTCAAAAAATCCTAGGGCTGCCGAAGCATTGAGCGTGATGGCCGCCCATAATTCTGCCTGATTAAGCTTAAGCGATGGCGCTGCTAGCGAAGCCACGAGCAATAAATTATCTACATGTGATGAGCCTGGATTGTAGTCACTTGCAAGTGCTACTTTGCATCCGGCATCGAGCATCGCTCGCGCGGGTGCTAAGGGCTTACCTAAAAAGAAGGCAGTGCCAGGTAAAAGGGTTGCCACGGTCATAGAGTTTGCCAAGTCAGCAATGCCCTTGTCGCTGATCTTGAGCAAATGATCAGCACTAAGTGATTGAAAGCGGGCCGCAAGGCTCGCGCCAGAGTTATCATTAAATTCATCTGCATGCATTTTGGTAGGCAGTGAAACTGATTTAGCAAACTCAAATAATTTTTCTGTATCTTGGGTCGAGAAATAGCCCTGCTCTGCAAAGATATCAACACAATCGACCAGATTTTCAGAGTGAGCAATCTTAAGCG
>JBIKNE010000416.1:0-2805 GCA_044358855.1 Bacteriovoracaceae bacterium
CGCGAGTTAGTAAAGGCAGCTGAAATTCTTCGAGAACGAAAAGTTCCTTTCAATTTAGTTATTGTCGGTGAGCCCGATGAGCTTAATCCTGAAAGTGCTAATCCCGCAGTCATTAAAGAATGGGAAGATAAAGGCCTCTTGAAATGGATGGGACGTCAAGCGGACATGCCTAAGTTTTACCAGGAAGCGAGTATTGTGTGTTTACCAAGTTATGGTGAGGGACTGCCCCTTACTATGCTTGAAGCTGCTGCCACAGGCAGAGCTTTGGTGGCGACAGATGTTCCTGGCTGTCGTGAAGTTGTGCGTGAGGGGGTGAATGGATTTTTGGTACCCGTTCAAGATGCGGATACGCTCGCCTTTGCTTTAGAGAGATTATTACGAAACAAAGATCTGCGAGAGAAGTTTGGCGAAGCTTCTCATCGGATGGTTAAAGAAGAGTTTTCAAGCCAGATCGTTGAAGAAAAACTTCTAACTGTTTATAGCTCTCTCTTGAAAGCTTAAAGGTATTATATGAAAAAAGTCCTTACTGTTATCGGTGCTCGTCCTCAGTTTGTGAAGGCTGCTGTCGTTTCTCGCGCGATTCAAGCCAAAGCCGGCGTAGAGGAAATCCTCGTCCACACCGGCCAGCATCATGACGCTTCTATGAGCGATATTTTCTTTCAAGAAATGCGGATTCCAAAACCTCATCACCATTTAGGTGTGGCGGGCCTTGGTCATGGGGCCATGACTGGAAGAATGCTAGAGAAGATTGAAGAAGTACTTATCCAAGAGCGACCAGATTGGGTTCTGGTCTACGGGGACACTAATTCAACAGTTGCCGGTGCCTTGGCAGCAGCTAAGCTCCATATCCCGGTGGCCCACGTGGAAGCGGGTCTTCGTTCTTTTAATATGCGCATGCCCGAAGAAATTAATCGGATTTTAACGGATAAGATTTCTACTCTGCTTTTTTGTCCCAGTGATGCAGCTGTTAAAAATCTCTCGCTTGAAGGGATGACAAATGGAGTGAAGCGAACTGGTGATGTCATGGCCGATGCGCTTTATTACTACCGTCAATTTGCTGCTCAGGAAGCGACGGTTTTCAAACAAAAGCCTGCCGCACCTTATGTTCTATCAACTTTGCATCGGGCAGAGAATACGGACGATGAGTCACGTCTCAAAAGTATTATTGCCGCCTTGGATAAAGTTCATCAATCGATGCCCGTCTATTTACCCTTGCATCCACGGACACGTGGAAAGCTCGCCTCTCTTGGTATTAAGACAAAGATTAACCTCATCGATCCTGTTGGTTACTTCGATATGCTTCAGCTTCTCTCTGGTGCCAGCATGGTTTTAACAGATAGTGGTGGTCTTCAAAAAGAAGCTTATTTACTGAATAAGCCCTGTGTCACTTTCCGCGATGAGACGGAATGGGTAGAACTCGTGAGTCATGGAGTTAATCGCGTAGTGGGCTCCGGAACTGAAAGTATCTTGGCCGCCGTCGACTATTTCAAATCTAATCCGCCTAAGTTTCCTCCATTTTTATATGGTGACGGAAAGGCGGGAGAAAAAATCATTGATGAGATTTTAAACTTTTAAAATAGGCGATAAGAGAGAAGTAAAAAATCCCGAGGGCAAAGATCATTTCCCGTGTCTCGGCCCAAAATCCTTTACTAAGGTGATCCCCTCGATTTAATAAATTGAAAACGAGGCAAGTGGAGAGTGTTATAACAATCGGAAAGATGAAACTCATTTCTATCTGTGGAAAACCAAATTTCTTAAAGACTTGATTGATACCTGATATTTTTCTCAAAACAGGGATAGCAAAAAAATAAATTCCGAATCCTAATTGAAACAACATCTGCGACGAAAGTAGAAAATGTTTCCAATCCATTTTCACTAATTCACCGTCACGAATAATTTTTCTTCCATGGAGAAAGTCTAGATTATGAATGTTGAATTCATTTTGTGCATTCATTGCCTTAATTGATTCAGGAGTTTCAAATCCTAAATAATGTTGAAGCCAAGAGGTTTCTTCCCCAAAAAAGATAGTGCAAAAAAGTATCCACATAAAAAAATGATATCGGATAGGTGGGGCTGAATTCCTAGCGGCTAGATAAAAAAACAAAGTACCAAAAATGTAGGCCATGGCAGAAATGATCTCGATGGGCCCTGTTTCGCCCATGAGTGATTTTTTCATCTCGTTCGTTGTGAGGGCCAGTAAGGCCACACAGCACATTGCGGCGAGCGAAATAAATACGGAAGATTTTTTAGAAAGAAACAAGCTGAGCATAGGTCATTGTAATGGGCCAATCTCGCTTTTTCTTGAGTCGGCGCGTCACAATTTAAGTATTACTACTCTCTCTAAGCTGAAAAATGCTAATTTATTGATCATGCTGAATTATATGTTGAGTTTATTAACCGCCATGGCCGTCACGTTATTTGCAATCCCCAGCATTATCCGTGTCGCCGAATTGAAGTCCCTCTTTGATGTTCCGGGTGAGCGTAAGCATCATAAGAAAAGCGTCCCTACCTTGGGGGGGATGGCGATATTTGCGGGCCTGCTTTTTTCTGTCACATTTTGGACAAATCAAGCCGAGATTGTAGAACTCCAATATATTATTTGTGCCATTTTGATCCTCTTTTTTCTGGGAATCAAAGATGATCTGGTTGATCTAAGAGCATGGAAAAAGTTGGCAGGACAAATTCTAGCTGCAGTCATTCTTGTGCATTTGGCGGGAATTAAACTGACTACGTTCTATGGACTCTTTGGCTTCAAAACGATGTCCTTGCCCGTTAGCTACATTTTCAGTGTGTTTACCATCATTG
>JBIKNE010000417.1:0-2802 GCA_044358855.1 Bacteriovoracaceae bacterium
GAGGCGAGAGAGTTCCTCATCTACCAATTCAGAGAAGATCTCGATAGGCTGAGCGCCATTTATTAGCTGACCGTTGACGAAAAAGGTCGGAGTTGACTTCACTTTCAACTTCTTCCCATCCTCCATATCCTGCTTCACTTTGCTCAGATACTTGTTCGAATCCAAACACGCATCAAACGCCTCACCTTTTACGCCCACCTTGCGAGCAAGAGCTTTAAGTGAAGGAACATCGAGTTTGTCTTGTGACTTAAACATGGCATCGTGCATTTTCCAGAACAAGTCTGCGCTCTGCTCGTTAGCACAAAGACCAGCCACTGCGGCGCCTTCCGCTTGATTATGAAATGGCAGTGGGAAGTTCTTGAAAGCAACCTTGATCTTGTTGCCATATTTTTTCTTAAGATCGTTCAAGATGTCTGCACCACGTGAACAGAACGGACACTGGAAATCAGAGTATTCAACGATCGTGACTTTAGCGTCTTTGCCACCAGCAATGGGAGCATCTCCGACTTGCACATCAAAAGATGGGCGGCGTGGTTTTTGGATGAAAACCTGAACTGGGTTTTTCGCTGTTTGTTTACCTAACCACTGATCCATGGCTTCTTTGCGTTTTTCCATTTCAAGGTAGCCCTTGATTTTTTCACGCACCATCGGATTGATGCTCTCTTGGGGAATCTGTTGCTTCTTAATGAAGGCATCGATATCGCCATCAGAAATTTTTACGTTCTTAGCGATATTCTTCTCGAGGTATTCATCATTCGACATACCTTTCTTCGCTGGATCTTTATCCATAATCTTTTGCATCACGATACCGCGTAAACGGTTGTTCTTAATCTCGAACAACTTCGTCTCAGCTTCGTAAAGCTCGGCTTCAATTCCTTCCATCAACTCAGCTTCTGTGATTTCGATATCACCCCACTGAGCAGCGATACCAGGCTTGGCCGCTGGCTTAAATTGAAAATTTGGTTTGCTGATTGAATCTGAACAGGCGGCGACAAACAGCATGATCGCCAATAAAGAAATTAGTTTCATTTCAAACTCCTTGAAAATATGACCTATCATAACGAGACTTCACGATCTCGTCCAAGAAGCAAAAAACTCAACTATCCCGCTAAATGTTTAAGGAAATTCTTAAATATCTCCGAACGCTGGGACAACTCAGAGGGTGTTCCGAGATCCACCAACTCGCCGGCTTCCATCACCACTAATCGCTGGGCGGAAAGAATAGTTTCTACGCGGTGAGTGACGATGATGGTCAACGAGTGCTGCTGCACAAAAAGTACCAAGTCGCGAAGGGCACGCTCGAGATCAGGGTCAAGGCCTGAAGAAACTTCATCAAACAACACAATCGGTTTGCGCAAATAGCAGGCACGCAAACCGCTGAGCAATTGCTTTTGACCGAGCGACAAAGTCTTGGGATCAATCAAACTTGTGGGAGTAATCCCCCAACGACGCAAATAAGGCAGGGCCTCCTGCGCTTTTTGCCAAAACCCATCAAACTCCAAACTGTCTTCGCTTAACGCCACATTAAAGCGCACACTGGCAGAGAACACATGAGAGTCTTGCGAAACAAGACTCACCTGCTGGCATAACTGAAAGAGATCCGCGTTCTTTTCCATTGAGAGTGAGAGATCATTAAACTTCATGATGCCTTGAAACGAGCCGTGCTGGCCTGATAAGAGACGCAAAAGTGTCGACTTACCACACCCCGAAGAACCGACAATGCCAATCAACTCACCGGGTTTTCCAGAGAAGACAATATTCTTTAATTCAAAGGCACTCTCACCTTCGCGCGGTGGATAAGCGTAATAATCCACCCGCACTTTAAATTCATTTAACTCAATTATATCACTCTTAGTATTCAGGTCATCTTGCTTAAAATGCATTTGAAAATCGAGGATACGCTCAACTCCCGTCTTCGCTCGTTGAATGCTGGAAATTTTTCCCGCGACTTCTTTAATCGGAGTGATAGATTTTTGAATCAAATCAATTAAGACCGCTAAAAGTGCGAGCTTTGCTCCTTGTCCGTCCGGGAAAAAGAACAACACCAGTGCTAACAAAATCGGATAAAGCGATTCCGCTGCCGAGTAATATCCCGCATCCCACACATTCGACTTCAATTGCTTCTGTAAAAAATCATCGAACACACGGTCACCGCGCTTCGAGGCGTATTTCCCATGCGGAGTGAAAGCTAATTCACGCAGACCTTGGGTCACATCCGTCACCACCCGCGACAGATAACCTGTGCTCTGGCGAACGGAAGCAAAGATCACACCCATCTTGCGAGAGCCCCAGATCAAAAGCACACAGGCGACAAGCTCCAAGAAAAACAATCCACCACCCAGACCGGCATCAAGGCGCAAGAAACCAATCAGCGCAGAAACGATAAATACAAAATCAATAAAGATGGCAAAAGCACCCGAGGTGACCAATTCCTTAACGGCATCACTATCTGACATAATCCGCGCCAGCACTTCACCCATCGGGAATTCGTCCTCTTGTCCCTTGCGACGAATCTTCAGAGGCGCCCGCATCCACAAACCAAACGTACGCGCACGGGTTTCACCTAAGAGATGCTGAACATATTTATAAGTGCTGATCTGATAGCCGAGGCGATTGACATACTCGGCGAGAAATAATCCCCCTAATACGAGGAATGGAGTGAGCTGATCTTTTTGAAAGTCCTGATAAAAATCTTCGGTGATTCCTGGCAATAGCAATCCGATCACGGCCGTACAGGCCATGTGGAATAGCATCATACCTAACCAGCGCCGACCTTTCTCAGGAATGAGAAACGGCAACCAG
>JBIKNE010000418.1:0-2790 GCA_044358855.1 Bacteriovoracaceae bacterium
TTTTACAAGCGCTTTTCAGCGACTCATAAAGCTTGGCGCGATGACAGCTGCCTTTGCCATCGCCCGCATCCATCGCCCGCATAGATGAGCTGACATCAATCCAAACTTCCAATTCGGCTTTTCCAGAGGTCTTGGCATCAGGCTGGGCCTTGCCACAGAAAATATCAAAGGCGTACTTCGCATCACAGTTCACCATGGAGCGATTCACGCTGGTGGCAGTCGGTAGTTGCGGCAAGCCTTCATCAATAGCGATTTCTTTCGTCTCTTCCTTGATATCGACTTTTCTGGAATAAAGACCAATCTTGGGATCAAAACAATAATCACCTACCGGCTCACAGGCCTGGGCAAGCCACGTTTCATTATGTAATTGAGGAGAAAGCAGATGTGACCACTGCGCCGTCGCCGGTGGAGAGACAAACCAGACTTCAATTTCTAGAGGTGCACTCCAAGAGTTGAGTGCACTCATGAGTAGAATCCATAAAAACATTAGAATTCCACATTTCTCTGTCTTACGTAACGAAAGACGGCGTCACCTAGATCCACAATCAAATCACGATCGGCGACTTCGAGATCGAGAAAGTCAGTAATATAGGCTTTCTGACGTGGCGAGAGAGTCTGCAACTTTTCGCGGATACTGACTTCGACTGTACGAGTGGCCTGGGTGTTGTTGTTTTGATTGTTGTTTCCACTTTCCCCAAACGGCATGGTGGTTTTTTTTCCACCAATATTAATCGTAGCGGCCGTTCTCTGCTTAGGGCGATCATCGCCGCCACCCTGATTATTCTCTTGAGTGCCGGGATTGGTATTTTCGTTTTCTCTTTTTTGATCTTTATAGAATTGCACTAGGCGCTTAAACGTATCAGTTGAATCTTCGGCAACTCCATCAATCACTTCATGAAGAGGAATCGCCAGTGTTGCGATGATGTTGGCCACCAGTTGTTCATCTACGCTCGCCGTTTTGAGATTAAGGAAACGACTCATCGTTGAAATACCTACGCCCGTCATCTCAGAGAGATCCTTTTGTGTGAGTCCACCTCTCAGCTGCATGTACTTACGAGTCACAGCGAGGAAGTTTTCTAAGAAGTCGGCGCTAAAGTTAATCATAGGCCCTCCCGGGCTTTAGGGTCATAAGCTAACCCTACGCTTTTCTTGTCGGATTGAAATAAAATTGCATAAAGGAATTTTTTGCATTGACTCGATGCCCAAAAAGCCATACAATTGCAGTCAGGAACACGCAAGAACCCAAAACGGGGGAGAAAGCCATGCGCACCGTGATCGAAGGATTGGAAATCACTCACTCTGAGCAGCACCAATTGATCCAGGACGAACAATTGAGCTCTCTCGAAGTCACATCCCAGGCCCTAGCCGGCTCCACTGTACAATCAAGTACTTACACTACAGTGGCCTTCTCCTCTTGTGTGTTTTTCGGTTGCGAGTTTAAGCATGTGAAATTCTTAGACTGCAAGTTCGTCAATTGCAGCTTCGAGTTTTCACATATTTACGACTGTCACTTTGAAAACTGCACTTTTGAGAATTGCACTTGGGGTGCCAGTACCGTTCATGAATCTGAATTCATCGACTGTGAGCTTGATACCTGGTTAGCCGCGCTCACAGAGACACATAATAACGTTTTGGAATTCACTTTCTCTGCCAGCGAATGGCCAAGTGAAATGCCTGAATTGCCAGCCGACGCTTTTGTTGCAGCTTAATTGTTTTCGCTTAAGGGAGGCCGACCCTAACCCAAACCACCCGAGGCCTCTCTTTCACGCCCCGGGAGAGATCACTCTCTCCCCCCTCTCTCCCGGGGTGTCTATATATGTTCTCCCTTTGGCGGCATCGTGACTCCCCTCGATGTCGTCAGAACCCACCCTCCGAGTCCCTTAAAAGACTCGGAGGTTTTTAAACAAGGAGTTTTTATGGGCGCCGTTTCACTTGTTAGTTACACAATCGCAATGGTCGCAACATTTGGTCTCATTCTCTCGCTTTACGGCGGCGTTTAACCCACGGACGGAATTTGATCCATGGATGGATCTTTCAACAAAGGATGAAAATGAAAACAAAACTTAAAAAGAAGCTTCCTCTGCAACCTGAAATTCTCAAAGAAGAGAATGAAATTTTTGAACAAGAAGAGCTCGCTCGATTTTTGCGCAAAGAAGGCTACCACGCAGAGCGAATGAATTCTTTGCTTGGAATGGATAACGAAACTTTTGAAAGATTATTCGAAGAAAATATTAACGCTTCAAAACCAAACGGTATCGACCTGAACTGATCACTTCTAACTCAGTTGCCCCCCAACTCTCCCTCATCGTCTTTAAATTCCAGTTCTTCTCTTTCACCAGAGCAGGACTGGAATTTCTAATATCTTCGGTAGCGGTCCGTAAATGGTACCAAGGAATACTGGGGATGACGTGATGAGGCAGATGAACATTGATATCGAGCCACATCCATTCCATAAAACGCGGAAAACGCACATTCCAAGTTCCCTCAACTTGCGCAATGAAGGGTTCATAAGATTCTTTATCAAACACCGGACTGCCCTCGTGGGTATGATGCATGAAAGTTAACAGCGCTCCGAAACTGGTTCCCACGATCGCTGGTAGCACATACATCTCGATAAATTTAGCGGTGCCGATAATCGAGTGATAGGTGGTTAACAAATAAATCGCTGCCGTCATCGAGAGTGCTGTATGAAGATAAATCTTCCACTTATCCTCACTTCTCACCTGCATTTGAGGAATCAGCAAGCCAAAGAAAGCTCGCTTAAGCATCCCCACCCAAAATCCAATAAAA
>JBIKNE010000419.1:0-2789 GCA_044358855.1 Bacteriovoracaceae bacterium
ACGCCGCTCATGATTCCGATTAATAAAAGAGGAAAGCGTGAGTACTCGCTCCAGTCACGAAAATTTTTGATAACGGGTGAGTTGTCTTGTGCGCTTGGAGGAGTAGGTGGCAGAGAGACTCCGCTGATTGAGCGCATACTATAGGCGAGCAGAGGGAGGGCCACAAACAGGGCGGCGACGATAGCAAGATTAGTCAGTGAAAAAATAGTTTCAGAAAGGGGAATGGCGGGAAGGTTAAGGGTGGCCAGCACTTTATCACTGCCAGCAATACTCAATGGAATCGAGCCTGACATGCCTCCATGCCAAACGACAAAACCAGCATAACCGGTAGCGAGAAATACACCTACTGAAGTCTGGGGAAAACGCTGGGCCAGTTTCATCGCCATCACCGCTGAAACGATGAGGCCAAAACCCCAGTTGAGCCAACACGCCGAAAGTGAGAGCACAGAGAGAAGAACAAGGGCCGCCCCGGGAGAATGAGGGAGTTGGGCGAGACGATCAAGTAGGCGTTTGATAACGGGACTAGTCGCCAGCATATGGCCGGTCACTAAGACCGTGATCATTTGAAAGGCAAATCCGTTGAGGTTCCACAGGCCATCGCCCCAAAAGCCAATAAGTGCCAGCGGAGAGTGGGGGGTCACAGTAAGTGCTAGAAAATACACAAGAAAAGTTAACAGCAGGCAGAAGGCCAAGGCATCCGGTAAGAAGCGCTCGCACAGGCGAGTAAAAAAGCGAGTCATGATTTGCATAGGCCTATGATATCCAGCAGCTGGACCGTTAGTCACCTATCTGTTTAGAAGTAAGAATTACAAGTCCAATTGCACCCGCCCCAGGCATAGGCCAT
The DNA here is from genome assembly GCA_044358855.1 of Bacteriovoracaceae bacterium. Lineage (GTDB taxonomy): Bacteria > Bdellovibrionota > Bacteriovoracia > Bacteriovoracales > Bacteriovoracaceae > UBA6144. Next base: position 845 of record JBIKNE010000419.1, read on the forward strand.
AACCATCATCTTAACAGAACGCTAACACTTAGGCGCAGCTATATGCTCGATATTCTGCAAATTCAGGCCAATGTGAAAGATCCCACTTTGCTCTCGATTCTCTATTCGGTGATCTTAACATTTGTGCTGTCAGTTCTAATTGCCAAGACTTATCAAAAAAGTCTTCAGGGACTCTCTTACTCACGCAGTTTTATTCAAGCATTAATTCTTGGCAGTTTAGTGACTTGTATCGCTATGCAGGCGATCGGCGATAATGTTGCTCGTGGTTTTGGAATGATGGGGGCGCTTGCTATCATTCGTTTCCGCTCTTCAATCAAAGATCCTAAAGACATCATTTTTATTTTCGCCGCACTTACTCTAGGGATTGCTTGTGGCGTTTATCAATTTAAAATTGCCGCTGTTGGTTCAATCGCATTTTGCTCAGTGGCGCTTTTCTTATATTACTTCCCAACCACGAGTGAGAATCGCTTCGATGGACTCTTGCGTTTTTCAGTCAGCTCTGCTGATAAAAACGTAGAGAGCACCCTGCGCACAATTTTGATGGATCATTGCCGTCATTTTGCTCTCGTGACCTTGCGTGAAACATCACAAGGACAACGCTTAGACTTTGCCTACCAAGTAAAACTCAAAGATGACAAAAGCTACCAAGTGTTTATCGAATCGCTCAAAGGTCTTAATGATGTAACGGGAGTGACTTTCTTGCTACAGGAAGCCACCGTCGACATCTAAGGTGTTATATGAAACGAATCGGTAGAAATAAAATTTTTGCATTAGTCTGGGGCCTTTGTGCTCTGGTGCTGGTGACTTTGCAATTAACCCAGAAAGAGCGTCTCGACTTTGTGGGGATTGTCGGATTGCGTTCACAAGAAATCACTTCGAGTACTTCGGCACGAGTTAAAAAGATTCATGTCATTTCTGGGCAAACGGTTTATAAGGGCGATCTGCTTTTAGAGCTCGAGAACCCCCAGATGGAGCTTGAACTTAACCGAATCGCAGCTGAATTAGATTATCTGCTTGAGCAAAAAGAAATTTTCTCAACAATTGTGAATACCGATAAAGTCGAGCACTCCAATATTGAGGGCCTCAAGAAACAACTCGCAATATTAGAAAAAGAGAAAAGTGAACTTTTCATTTTTTCTAAGTTCGATGGCAAAGTTGAGTCGATCCTGAAAAAAGAGGGAGAAAACGCTCAACCTCATTTACCCATTATGACTCTTTTGGAGTCGACACCAACCACGATCCGCGGTTATTTGCATGAGAGCGTTGTGGGAGAAGTGAGCATTGGAACTGAAGTTTTGGTGAGTCACCCAGCTTCGGGAAAAGAGCGCTCGGTAATTGGTAAAGTGATTAGTTTTGGTTCAAGCATTGTTCCCTTTCCAGAAAGATTACTTAAAGACCCCACTCGTCCAGTGTGGGGCCGCGAGGTCATGATTGAAATTCCTGAAACGAATAATCTGATTTTGGGCGAGAAAGTCTTTATCGCTAAATACGAAGCAAGCCGTGGTTTTTTTAACCAGGCCTATGCCGGTGATGAAAAGAAAAAGGGCCATAAGCTTGGTCTTATTGGCCTAGGCAGCTACCTAGAAACAAAAAGATTTCTTCTTAAAGCTCCAGGCCAAAAGAAATTTGAAGGCTCAGGGGTCACATTTTTGCCCAAGATCAATAAATACCTCGTGGTAAGTGATGGGCGAACAACCAATAAGAAAACGCAAGTGGTGCTGGTTAATGCAAATGGTGATGATGTTTCAGATGCAAAAATAAAAGAACTCAAAGGGCTTGCTGATTTTGAGGCGATCTCATTAGGTGCTGACGAAACGATTTATGTGCTTTCATCACTAAGCGAGGGTAGTAAGAAAAGTTCCGGCAAAGGCGATCGTCATCAATTAATCAGACTCAAGCGTGATGGTATGAGTTTTGAGAAAATAGGTAGTGTCTCGCTTTATAA
>JBIKNE010000030.1:0-10456 GCA_044358855.1 Bacteriovoracaceae bacterium
ATCTCCGCCGAAAGTGCGCTGATGGCCTTACCGCCGTCTTTTAGAATTTTTCTCATCACGAAGTCGATCGCTTGAATGCCGTTAGTACCTTCGTAGATGGTAGCGATTTTGGTGTCACGCACGAACTGCTCGATTCCATACTCAGAGCAGTAACCGTAACCACCGTGGGCCTGGAGAGCTTCTACGCCGACTTGGAAACCTTGCTCTGAACAGTAGGCCTTACAGATCGGAGTTAAGAGACCAATCAGACCTTCATATTTGTGATCACCGGTTTCATGAACTTTATCAAAGAGATCAGCAGTGTACATACAAAGCGCGCGCATTCCGCGGCTCATCGCTCTCATGCGCAGAAGATTGCGACGAATATCTGGATGATGAACCAGTTCTTTGCCGAACTGAACGCGCTCACCGACATATTTATTGGCCATGAGATAAGCCAGATTTCCTTGGCTCTCGCCTTGAATTCCGCAATATAAACGAGCTTCGTTCATCATGATGAACATGGTGCTCATGCCTTCGAATTCATCTCCAATCAACCAGCCTTCAGTCTCACCGGTTTGGCCGAATTGCATTTCACAAGTCGCTGAGGCATGGATGCCCATTTTGTGTTCAATCTTAGAGCACTGAACATTATTTGATCCGGCATTGGCACCATCGGCAGAAATTTTGAAACGAGGAACAACAAAAAGTGAAATCCCTTTGGTTCCTTCAGCGCCTCCCGGAGTACGAGCGAGCACCAAGTGAATATTATTTTGGTAAAGATCACTCTCACCAGATGAGATGAAAATCTTCGACCCCTTAATGGCGTACTTACCATCAGCAATCGGTTTAGCGGTTGATTTCAAGGCACCTACGTCTGAACCGGCTCCCGCTTCCGTGAGACACATGGTTCCGCCCCACTCTCCGCTCATCATTTTAGGTACGATGACATTCTTCATGAAGTCATTGCCTTTTAAGCGAAGCACGTTCATTGCCGCTCGAGACAAACCTGGGTACATCATCCATGCACAGTTGGCACCGGTCGCAAGAGACATACAAGTTGTATAGAGAGCTTCGGGAACTGGAGTGCCTCCCATTTCTGCCGGAAAGCCCAGCGCAAACCAACCATTTTCATGGAAAGCTTTTTGTACGCCATGAAGAACTTTCGGAACTTTCACTTGCCCATCCACCATCTTGACGCCTTCAGCATCAGAGGCTTCACGGCTTGGAAAAATTTCGTTCTCAACGAACTTGTTATATTCTTCCAGGATTCCGCGGTAATCATTTTCGTTCAAACCAAATTGTGGCAAACGCTGTACTTGCAACACATCGAAGAGATTGAACTGAATGTCTTTGAGATCAACTTGATACTTACCCATAATGGCTCCTGGAAAAATAAAATTACTTCCAGGATAACCCGTGCCCAAACTCTGGGAAAGACGCGATTAATAGGGAAAACTTGGACACTGTTGAGCGTGAATGTCGGATAAATAAAAAAGGGCCCCAATTGGGGCCCTTTAGTTGAGTAATGTCAGTCTTCTTAGTAAATCGAGATTTGAGCGCCGATCACACCTTCAGTTACCGTCTGTGACTTACGCATAACCGGGTTAAGCATAAGTGGCATCGATGGGCTGATAACAAACTGTTGGTTGTCATAAGTCTGAACCGAGTAAGCATCATACTGCTGACCCATGTAGTACACTTTACCAGCGCGAACACCGTTTGGAACGATCATGCCATCTGGAAGATCCAAGAAGGCGCGAAGGCTTGAGTCGTTATGGCCTTGGTAAGTTCCTGATACACCCGTGTTTGACTTGTAGTTGTTACAGTTACCACTTTGTACATAAAGTGAAAGTGAGCTGGTGTTTGTCATGCGTACAGATTCACACGTTGATGTTGAACTATAAGTTGTATAGTCAAAGATCCACCAGTTTCCATTATTTGCAGAAACGGTTGTGGTGTAAAAATCGTAAGCTTGATGAGCAACGATTCCAGCTGATGCATTTTTCCCTAACAACTGAGCTTTCAATTGAGCCACTGATTGATTGGCCGGTTGACCAATATTGATTGGGCTAATTGATGACGATGAACCACCGCCGCCAGATTTGTTGTCTTTACCGCAAGCAGCGGCGAAAGATAAAAGCGCAGCAAGCAAAACGAAGTTAAAAAGTTTCATATGTCCTCCCCGGACGATAAGTTAGTGTTTGGTGACTTATATCCAAGAAACGTGCCAAGTTTTGTTGTCTTATTTAGAGGGGTTAGCCACCCCCGGCCTGTCTAAACTCTAGACAGTGGCTAAAAGCCCCGTACAAAATAGGTACATCCCTCTTTGGAGATTTTATGTCCTATATATTAGTCGGATCCTACCCTTCCCCTTTTGTCCGCAGATTGCGAATGGCGATGGAGCATCTTCCCTTTGAATTTCGTGCCCTCAATATATATGAGGCTGAAGGTGCAGCGGAGCTTAAACGCTTAAATCCCACCAATCAGATTCCCTGTCTTATACATAATGGTAAAGCAATTTGGGACTCTCGGATTATTCTGCAATATCTCGCGCGCCTCCATAACTGGACCTCACTTTCAATAGATGAGGAAAATCGCCTTACTGCCATCGAACGCATGACTGACGCTGGCGTCGGAATCTTTCTTATGAAAAAATCCGACATTGATGCAAATAAGATGTATTACCAACGTCTGAACGAACGAATCGTGTCTGTTTTTGAATGGCTTACGCCGTGGATGAAATCTCCCGAGGCCCGTGAATGGAATCTCACCACCATTACTCTTGTATCTGCACTTGATTGGATGAAGTTCCGAGAAATTCATCCAATCGCTTCAAGCACCGAAGCTCAAGACTTTCTCGCCCTGCACGCTCATCGTCCTATTGTGCAAAACACTCATCCAAGTAAGGCATCATGAACTTCTCATCTTATATTGATCATACTCTTTTAAAACCCGATGCCACTCGCGCGCAAATTCATAAACTCTGCGCTGAGGCCCGTGATCACGGCTTCGCCAGTGTTTGTGTGAATCCATTTTTTGTTCCGCAAGCCGCTAAGGAATTAAAAGGCTCATCAGTTAAAGTTTGTACGGTGGTGGGCTTTCCGTTGGGTTGCACACCAACCATGGTGAAGATCGCTGAAACAAAATGGGCCCTCGAGCATGGCGCGCAAGAAGTTGATATGGTGATGAATATCGCTGCTGCTAAATCGGGTGAGTGGGACGTTGTAGAAAAAGATATTCAGGCGCTAGCCGAAGCTTGTCACAAGTCCGGAGCAATATTAAAAGTCATTCTCGAAACTTGTCTTCTCACTAATGAAGAAAAGATCAACGCCTGCAAGCTAGCGTGGAAAGCAGGAGCTGATTTTGTGAAAACCTCAACGGGCTTCTCAAGTGGTGGAGCGACCATTGATGATGTGAAACTGATGCGCCAGACGGTTGGGGAAAACTTAGGAGTTAAGGCCAGTGGTGGAATTAAAGATGCGGCAACTGCTGAAGCCATGATCAAGGCGGGGGCCACTCGCCTAGGTACAAGTTCGGGCGTGCAACTTGTGACCAAGGGAGTGGCGAATAGCGGTTATTGAAGGATGGCCTTACACTGATCAGCTGTGATTTGACTCAATACACCACTGCGGCGATGAGTGAAGGTTTGACCACGTAAAGTCATCGTGAGTGTTTCGACGAGTGAGCGGTAACAAGTATTGTTCGATTCATCGAGGTAAGCTTCTTCGGTATGCACCACTTCTAGGAGTACTTTCTCAACTCCATTACCTCCGGCCAAAATCAGCTCAGGTGAGCGCTCTCTTGTACAGCGACCAGCCGTCATACAAGGTTGGCCTTCGCCAAAATTACGATGCTGAAAAGTTGCCGCCCAATCTAGTGCAGGTACATCGACTTTAAGTTCTGGTCTGCTGTAGCCCAGCGCTGAGCAACGAACAGTTGTTTCATCGACCTTCACTTCAATTTCTTGAACGTGACGTGAGATCTCTTTAACGATTGGTTCTTGCGCCATCGCACTGACAGAAAGAGTAATCATGAGGCCCGCAAATAAAAATTTCATATAATTCCTTGGTTGGTGGTTATCGCTCTGGAGGCATCTTGCCTTTTTAGACTAAATTGATAAAATGAATCATGATGATCGATCTAATAAGGAAAATGAATGATATCTGCTAACGATTTAACCTGGTTTCTGGAACTTGCCGAGCGCGGCCATATGACAAGAGCGTCTGAGCGGCTGGGAATTAGTCAGCCGGCCTTGAGTCATTGGCTCAAAAATCTCGAGCATGAGCTGGGTAAACCGTTATTTCGTCGCAGTCGCCAAGGCATGGAGCTCACTTCATTTGGTGAAAAACTTAAAGGCGAAGCCCATCACCTGGTGCAATCGTGGCAGGATTTCATGCAAGCGATTGAAACCGACGATCAAGAACTGCGAGCGCGCTTTCGTTTTGGTATCCATGTTTCGGTGGCCTTATTTGCTCTTCCCTCTATCTATAAGAAGCTCACTGAGCTTGCTCCGGGGATTCGTCTTAATCTTCAGCACGGTCTCTCTCGTCACATCACTGAAGATCTTATTTCAAAACGCTTAGATGCAGGTCTGGTGGTGAATCCTACCGCTCATCCTGATTTAGTTATTAAAGAGCTCTATAAGGATCAAGTTCGTCCGTTTGCTTTGAAAGGGAAAGTAAAAGAGAGACTGATCGTTCATCCAGGAGTCTTTCAAAGCCAAGAGTTACAACAAAGACTTAAAAATTTTCCTGAAGAAATTGTTGAAACAGAATCTTTCGAAGTGGCGGCCCATCTGGCGATGGCCGGAGAGGGTACAGCGATTCTTCCAGAAAGAGTGGCCCGAGTGATTTCTCAGGGCAAACTTCAACCCGTCGGAGATCTTGCGGTGACGGATAAGCACTGCTTAGTTTATCGTCCCACGTTGCGTGAAACAGTAGCAGGACAAATGCTTATTCGTGCTATTAAAGAGGCAAGCTACTAATGCAACTTATACCCTATGCCTCTTTAGCGCTCGCCCACTTCGCTCTTCTTATTGGGCAAAGAGTGGTTGCTCTTGTTCTCATAGCAATCTCCGTGACGCTGGGATTTTCTCTTGGACGAATTGATATATTAGGCTTGGTGGGGTTAGGATTTTTTGCAGGTTTTGCCTATTGCTGGAAAAACTCTCGTTTATTGAAATGGCAAAATGCTCTCGCGGGAGTTTTTGTTTTTGTCATCGCGATGCTACTCTTAAGTCATCGTGTACCCGGCTTTATGAACTGGAAATATCTGGATGCTTACCAGTTTTCACCCAGTGCACTTCCCTTCACTCTTTATTTAAATCTCGATAAACCATTTATTTTTTCCGTGCTCTTTTTCTTCTTCACACTTACTAATCGCTCAATTGTGAATTCTTGGAAGGCCATCGCCCGCTATACGCTTATCAGTGCAGCGATTCTCCTGGCCCCCGCTCTCATTGCTCGCTACATCGCTTTTGAACCGAAATGGGATGTGAATATTGTGGTGTGGGCGTTGAATAATTTCTTTTTTGTCTGTGCCGCAGAAGAAATGCTCTTTCGTGGATTTATTCAGACTGAATTAGAAAAAATCACTAAAAAACCTATGGTGGCGTTGATCATCGCTTCAGTGTTATTTGGACTGGTGCATTTTGCTGGTGGTGTGATTTATGTCGGACTCGCTACGCTGGCAGGACTCGTTTATGGAATCTCTTATCAGAAAACCGGACGACTCATTATTCCGATGACAGTGCATTTTCTGGTGAATCTCTTGCACATTCTTTTGTTCACCTACCCGGCGCTCAAGGGATCTCTTTAAGCGCGCGGATCGCTTCGGTCATAGCATCATGATCGCCCATTTCACGCTTAGGACATGCTTCCCACCACATACCTTTCTCTTTAAGAAACTTGTTACGAGACGGATGAAGTGGGTAATGAATTTGATTTTCTTTTTTAGAACTCTCGCCGCCCACTAGAAGCTTACAGGTTGTCTGGGTCGAGTTAAGAAACACATGCGCCATTCCTGTGCCTGCCGGAAAGGCGACAAAATCCCCTGGCCCCAAGCGATGAACCACACCATCGACCCACACATCAGGTGTTCCTTCGAGAACGAATGCAAACTCTTCTTCGATACTTTCAGCATGAGGCCATGAGGTACGTCGACCGGGATAAATGAGTTCTACGTGAATGCCAATCGCTTTAAGGCCGGTTTTTTTACCGATAGGAGCGCCTTGTGACATCAGCTCTATGCTACCTTCATATTTGTTATCATCGGCTAAGAGATGCTCAGACCAATGACTGATAAAAGAAGGACGATCGTTTTTTTTAATTTTATTTTCGCACTTGAGCTTGGCCCAAACCATGGTGTCGCGCAACTTTCCATTTTGTCGTGATTCGTTAGCAAGGATAGCTTCAAGCTTATAACCCAAACGCCGAGGAACATTCGCCGAGCGCACATTAAGCGGATCACAGCGCACTTCTAAACGCTCAAAACCCATTTCAAAAAATGCATTTTCAATGGCAGAGATGGCTTCAGCGACATAGCCATGCCCTTCTCCCCGTTTGGTCATCCAATAACCAAATTCAGCTTTTGGAATTGCCCAATCAATTGAGTGCAAACCACCCCGCCCTAAGAATTTTCCGTCATGAGTATAAAAGCCATAATCAAAAAGATCACCCGACTCCCAGGAAGAGAGACAGATCTCAAGATTGAACTTAGAATCATTTTCGCTTTTGGTTTTATCCACCCAAGGCAGCCATTGGCGAAGACGTTCGCGATCTTGGTCGATTTCACGAAACATCATCGCCGCATCACTCATGCGATGCTTGCGAAGAATCAAGCGTTGCGTTTTTATCTCTTCCGGTGGTGTCGGGCGACTCATTAGATCGCCTTCAACTTCACCAAGCGCAACTTTCCGACTTTCAAAATGACTTCGGCCCCAGGTGAGAGCACAAAGGTTTCAGCCGCGTGGGCCTTCCCATCAATTTTGACAGCATTTTGTTTTAATAAGCGACGGCCTTCGCCGTTGGATTCAATAAACTTAAGATCACGCATAAGATCAAGCAATGCCAAAGTACCGGCGGCCTTCTCAACTACTTCAACATCATCCAAAACTTGTTTTTTCGAGAAGCGCGCTTCGAATTTATCGCGTTCTTCTTTACCAGCGTCAGCCCCGTGATAGTAGCCGGTGATTTCTTCTGCCAAATCTTTTTTGGTCACCATAGGATGACGTGTACCATCCACCAGGCCTTTGATAATTGCATCGACTTCTGTCGCCGGACGACGAGAAAGCAGCAACCAATATTTCTTCATGAGCTCATCCGAGATCGACATGAGCTTACCAAACATATCCGTCGGTGAATCAGTTAGTGCGATATAGTTATCCATCGACTTTGACATTTTATGAACGCCATCAGTGCCTTCAATCAATGGCATAGTGAGAATGCATTGCGATTCTTGCTCATAAGCAGACTGCAACGTACGGCCCATCATCAAATTGAAAGTTTGATCTGTTCCACCCAGCTCTAAATCTGCTTTTAAATGGACCGAATCGAAACCTTGGAGAACAGGATAAACCATTTCATGTAAATAAATCGGCTCAGAACTGTTGTAGCGTTTATGAAAGTCCTCGCGCTGAAGAATAGCTCCTGCCGTCGTCTTGGCCATCAGTTGAATCAAATCAAGACCGGAGAATTTACCTAACCAATCACGGTTGAAGACGACATGAGTTTTACTCATATCAAGAATCTTACCAACCTGCTCTTTGTAGGTGGCGGCGTTTTGACGAACATCTTCTTCCGTTAAAATGGGACGCGTTTTATTTTTGCCTGACGGATCGCCAATCTGAGCGGTGTAGTCACCGATCAAGAAATAGATCTCATGACCGAAATCTTGCATAAGTCGCAATTTCTGCAACACAACGGTATGACCTAAATGAATGTCGGGACGAGACGGGTCTGCACCAAATTTAATTTTGAGTGGTTTCTGTTTTTCGTAACTCTTTTTGAGTTTTTTGAGAAAATCCTCTTCAGGGAGAATTTCATGAACTCCGCGACGAATTTCGCGGAGCTGGTCTTCAGGTAATACGGTAATTTTTGTCATGAACCATGTTACTTGAACGAGCGCTTTTCTTCTACCTTGAAAAGGGCGTTAGCGCGGCCAAAGCCATCACTTTTAAACTGCGTCTTTTCAAAAAAGGTTCCCTTGAGAAACGGTAAAGGAAGCTCGGCCAGACGTTGACCTTGGAATTTTTTAACCGCGGCCTGCACTTTCTCGATCACTTTCCCTCTGAAGCGAGGAACTGTCGCAATATTCGACGCCATGCCAATCTCTGGCGCTCCGCTCAAAAGAAGTGCTGTAGGGGCCAGTGCCTCGGCCACATCAATGAATAAAGTGGGCACGCCATCCTTTTGCTCTAACTTAAGACGCAGTCCCAAGCGAATAGGAAAAGTGAGAAGTGAGCGACCTGTTAAGCGACGATCCCAACCCGAGAGACGATTGTTGAGATGTAAATATCCATGAAAGACGTCGCCTTCCGTATCAAGATGAAGTGTCACACCACCTTTACCCAGGCTGATCTCACCTTCACCGAAGGCTTCCGACATAAGTCCTGCTTGAATGGCTGCACTGGCCGCTTGATTCAAGTAGGTTTCACTGAGTGAAACAATAATATTGGCGTCGTTTTTTTCTAAGTCAGCATAGATTTTTTGCAGCGATGACTCGTAATCAACTCCTGTTCTTTCTGCACGTGGATTGCGAGCCGCCGTTTCTTGGCAAGCTTTAAGGTCGGTGGCTTCACGAGGATTACAGAACACACCATTCATACGTGCACGAACATGAGTCTGAGTTCCAATCAGGTTCTCTAGAGAAATCGCGGCACTAAGCTTTTCCCCTGGTGCAAAGAAGTTGCGCGGAAACGACATCGCCAAATCTTCATCGCCTGTCATATCTTCGAAGGCATCTATATTTTTGATCACCATGACATCTAAGATAAATTTCTTCATCTTGTCTTTGTTATTCACAATCCAATTGCGCAACTTCTTTGGATCGATCACAACACGACGATTGCCTATGCGAATTTCCATCGGTGGAATGACGATATCTTGGAAATTTAAATTCACTCGCTCTGGAGAACTGTGAAGCTTTCTGAGTGCATCGCGAAGATCAACCTTCTCTAATACCACTCCTAGCTCTTGTGGGAGGATCGTTGAGCGCCAAACAGCTTGAACTGGCACAGTTAAACCATCTAGCTCTAAGGTTGTTCCAACCAAATCAATGTTAAACACGACCGGCGCACCTGAGTTTGTATGCAGGGCGACCTGCAGAGACATTTTCTCCGCACCAAGGCCCAGGTTGTGAACATTGTGGTTCATGGTCCACAACATTGAGGCATTTTGGGATGTGGGACTAATCGCCGCATCAAGGTTTTCTACTTTGTAATGGAAACGATCAATGACCAAACGAAAGTCGGATTTGACGAGATCAATTTTCAAAAACTTTTGCAGCAAGCGATACCAATCTTGACTCTCTTCAGTCAGTCCCACCACGCGAGAACCCAGATCAAAAATGACCTGTGATTCAATCGTGCGCTGGTAGGGATCATTCATGTCATTTTGAATAATGACTGAACGTAAGTGGTTCAAAAAAACGTGGCTCCACTCTTTATTGAAGCGACTTTGCACCAAAATATCTGGATCTGGAGTCGTGAGAGCTGCTAGAGCTGACCAGGAAAACAGAGTCCCTAGAACCAATAGTTTTTTCATCATAGTGGCGGACGGTATCACAGACGTTTTCAAAGCTAGAGGCCCCCCTAAAAATTAAACAGGGTCGGAAAAACCTTTAGTATTTCATGGAGTTAGGGCAGATGAGAGACTGGCCATTTGAGGTTTCTCGATCTAGCATCCTTTTATGAAAACATTATTCTTCGCTCTTACGTTGGTAGCTTCTACCCTCACTTCTACTACTTTTGCTCAATCGCTCAATCAGTGGTTGGTGCAACAGGAGAAAGCTTCATGGCAAAAGCTCAAGGCCAATCTCTCGCCGGAAGGAACTCGCGCTGGAGTGGTGATCGCTTCTCCAAGTCGTGAACCAGATTACATTTTTCATTGGGTGAGAGATGCTGCACTCGTGATGGATGTTTTGATGGTTGAGTCGCAAATCAATCCGAATGCTGAGCTCACACAGCATATTGATCAATACATCGAATTTTCTCGCTACATCCAAGACCAGCCGACTCTGTCAGATTTGGGCGAACCAAAATATAATGTCGATGGAACAGGCTACACCGGACCATGGGGCCGTCCACAAAATGACGGACCAGCGCTACGTGCGCTCTTTCTTGTTCGTTATGTAAAACATCTCATTTCTCAAGGCACTCCGCTTACCTCGCTTGCAAAACTTTACAAAGCTGAAATGCCAGCACGTTCTTTGATTAAACGTGATCTTGAATACACCGCTCATCAATGGACTGAAGCGA
>JBIKNE010000420.1:0-2775 GCA_044358855.1 Bacteriovoracaceae bacterium
CTTTTTCAATAAACCACTCGTTGATTATCAATCGAACTGGATACACTCGCCTCATAAGCTTACTCCATGTTGCCATATTTGGCAACATTGCTGAATAAGCGAGAAATATCACCAACTAACCAACGTTAGAAGTTTATGAGTTGCAAATCGAAGAGGTATTTCTTTTATGAACTAGCTAAAACGCTTTGAGCTTTCCTGAAAGGATATCCCAGAACATTTTGAAATCACCCATCAGTGAGTAGAGTGGAAACTTGAAACTTGCCGGCTTGTTTTTTTCATACACGAAATGGCCATACCAAGCGAAGCCATAACCAGCGACAGGTAAAACAATAAGTAGAGGAAGTTCGCCAGTGACAAAAAAACCTGCAGCGGCGGCGAGAACAAAACTAGTTCCGATAAAATGCAGTCGACGACACATGAGATTTTTGTGTTCGCGCAAGTAGTAGGGATAGAAGTCCGCAAAGGATTTAAACTTCAATAACATATCCTCCATACAACTATTGTGCACGGCCTAGACGCCCTGGGCAAGCGCATAAACAGGTATAATTGCTACAATAGCCACCTTTTCAACATTGAAAACTCAACCATTCCACTCTAGTACCGATAAGCCCAGTGATGAACTATGCGCTTTGGGGGGTCTTCGGACTACTCCTTATCACCATTGAAACTCAGGCCCGCGAACCATTGATTGAGGTTCAAGAGCCTTATTATCCACGTAATGCGGACGTCAGCTACTGTCGTCGCAAAACGGACATCGTCGATACTATCGTTTTCCATCACTCGCAAACAACTACAACGACCACACCCGAGGACATCAATGAGATGCACCTCGAGCGCGGAACAGCGGAAGATCCGTGGTTGATGATTGGCTACCATTTCACAATTAATTCGCCTTATGTGGATTCGCCTCGCTACAAGACATACGTTTCTCGTGGCAGACCCTTTCACATCGCTGGCTCACATGCTGGCTCAGATGTTTATAGTAAGGTTACTCCTGAAACAAAATTACTCTTAAGCAAGAAAGACTCAGTTCGTTGTGGAACTGAGACCGGTGTCGTGAGTGAAGCTGATGATAAGTTCAACCCTGATGGTTTTGCCAAGGCCAATTACACGACAGTGGCGATAGTCCTCATCGGTAATTACTTTGTTCGTAACCAATCCAATCCTGGTGGCTACCCAATTGGAAGTGAGCGCTTTCCGACAGCTCGGGCCATCGATGCCGCCGCTCGCTTGGCCTGCCAACTCCAGAAAGATAATCCTCGAATTCAAAACATCAAATGGCACAGCTTTTACCGAGCGACATCATGCCCGGCAAAAGTTCGCGAACGAATCAATGCCATCATCACTCAAACGGAGAAATACGGATGCAAATTTCAGTAGCACTTCTCCTATTAACTTTTAGTTTGAGTGCCTTCTCGTCGCATGATGAAATCCGTGAAGTGATGGAACGCTATGAAACTCATATGAGTGGAGTAAAGACCAAAGGCTACGACATATTTACCGCCGATTTCGCCAAAGAAAGTCCAGAGGTCGCCGCCCCTCGAATCATTGAACCCGATGAGGAATTTATAAAGAAAAAAGACAAACTTAAAATTGAATACAAAATCCGCATTAGCAAAAGAAACAAAGACCTAGCATTCGTGAAGCGAATTGAAGACGGAGAAGAAGTTGATTCTGAATTCATTTTGAAAAAGATTAAAGGTAATTGGCAGATTCAAGGAACTATCAATGAAGAAGATTAATTTAATACTACTACTCTTAATCATATCCTCTTGTGGCAAGATTGAACAAGTCCAAGAGAGCTTTATCGGTCTCACCACCAACAACAGCCTCACCATGGTGGACGTAAAACTCGGCGCCCTCTACCGCAATGACCCCACCCAAAACCCCAACGGCTATGACTATATTAATTTTGGGAATACACAATATCGCATCGGCAACATGACCGATGAGGTACGTCAGACCTACAACACACTTCCTCGCGGCACTCAGCTAGAAGTTTATTTCAAAGGTAAATTCGCCAAACGGGCCGGAGTCTCAACGTCAAACCCCAGTGTCGACTTTGATGTGATTGATCTGGAAGGGATTGCGAAGAAATAGCCCAATAAGTTTAGCAATTAATCCTTCATATAAAAAAGCAACATCCATACAAAGAAAGCCGGCTCTGAGATCAGGGCCATCTTGAATGACCCTGCCTATAAAGGTAAAGATGTATTGTGGGCTTCGATGATGGCAGATTCGCTGAAAAAACAAGGCCCAGGGAAAGAGGTGCTCCAATGAAAACCTTGATTGCAGTAATTGCAGCACTCAGCTCAATGGCTTCTTATGCTCAGGCCAGAAATAAATTCGTTATTGATCTCAAAAAAGTCGATGTCCTGCTTTCGAACTCGAATGGTTACGTAAGCCCTCAAGAGATCATCGCAAAAGATATTCTGCTATCGGGCACTCGCATTCAAAACGGTAAGGTCATTCTTGATCTCACCAATCCTAAGCTAGACGTTTCTTCCGTCATCCTTCATAGCGGTGTTGCACGTGACGTAGTCAGTGCATCCGGCGGTGATATGGGTGGTGGTGGAAAGAATTAACCTGACTTAAAACAACTTAATAACTACATAAAGGTTCCAACACACCGATCAGTAAGCACTGCGAAGTCATAAGTAATTATCTATTAAATGATTAATGAATCAACTTAATACAACCTCAGGAAACATCTCTTTCCAGAGCTCGTCTTGTGATTTCTTAAGTGGGTGGTCTACTTTGGGAACAATCGGTTTG
>JBIKNE010000421.1:0-2766 GCA_044358855.1 Bacteriovoracaceae bacterium
CAATAACGAAACGGGTGTGATTCAACCGTGGCAACAAATCCGTGACCTCGCCAAAAAGTGCGTGACACCTTTTGTCTGTGATACCACGCAGATTATTGGGCGTTTGCCGTTTCACTTTGAAGAGTCGGGCCTCGACTGGGCGATGGCTTCAGGACATAAACTCGGCGCTCTTCCTGGCACAGGTTTTTTACTCGCACGTGATCCAGGAGCTTTGAAGCCCATCATCTTTGGTGGTGGACAAGAAAACGGTCTGCGCGGAGGCACACAAAATTATCTAGGCGTGGAGACTCTCGCAGTCGCCATGCAAACTTTCGCCAAAAAATTAGCGACTCTCGAACAACACAATATCTGGCGCCAAGAACTCGAAAGCGCCCTTCCTAAAGAAGCCGTTATCATCGGAAAAAAATATCCGCGTCTTCCTTGCACCACACTCGTTGGCTTACCTGGTGTGCACGGTCAAGGTGTGCAGATTGAATTAGAGTCTCAAGATATCTTTGTCACCACTTCCAGTGCTTGCAGCGACAATGAACCGGCAACCAGTAAAGTTCTGCGAGCCATGAAGGTTGATGACGTCCTGGGGCGCTCAGTGGTTCGATTGAGTCTGGCCCTCACCGCCACTCACTCTGATTACCAAAATCTGACACAAGCATTGCTCACAGCATATCAAAAACTAACACGTATCAAGGCCTACTAATGAATTGGATTGTCGCCCTCTTGCTGTTGAGTTCATGCACGCTTTTTAAAAAGAGCAATGAAAAGGCACAGGGCCACTCACAACTCTATAGTGATCCTGAAACTGACAATTCTGTTTCACTTTCATCAAACGAGAAACGCTTAGTGATTGTGGCGACTCATGATCTGAAAGGTCAGCTCGAGGCTCGCCAAGTAAAAGTCGAAGACATTCACTCTCCGGAAAAAACGCTTATCTCTGTGGGTGGCCTAGAAGTTTTTGCTCGCTATTTAGAAATCCTGCGTGAAACATACCCATCAGAAGTTGTGCTGGTAGATTCTGGAAACTCTATCGCTGGTTCGTTCTTGGCCCGTGAATCGAGAGGTAATGCGATTTTTGCGACTTATGAGCAAATGAAATATGATGCCGTCTCACTCGCAGCTCCTGATCTTTCAGCCGGTCCGAAACTCAAAACTTCAGCTCCCGCCAACAAATGGCTTCCTGAAATCATAAAGCGCTACGAAACACCGTTGGTAACAAGTAATCTGATCGATCTTAAAACTACTCAACCTGTGGCTTGGGGAAAAAGCACTCCGCAACTCCTGAAAGAAATAAACGGCGTCAAAGTTGGTTTTGTTTCGCTTTTTCCTGATGATCTTCCTAAAAAACTCGGCGCTGGCGTACTGAATGGTTTGTATGTTGAGCCGGCCATCCAAGCTCTCTTAAAACAAACTCGTGCTCTTCGTCTTAAGGGCGCCAACGTCATCATCATGACTATGTATGGCGGACTCAAATGCGGTGAAGAGCGAGCACTTAAAAAGAATCTTCCGGTCAGCAAAGTCAATTTTGATCCCAAAGACCCAGGGGCTTGTGATCTTGATAGTCCACTCGGAAAATTCCTCCAAGAAATCCCACCAGGAAGTGTCGATGTCGTCATCACTGGTGGAGCAACCAATAAAGTCGCTAATTTTGTGAACGGTATTCCAGTCATTCAGGCGTTTAATGACGGCAGCTCTTTTGCCCGCGTGGATTTGGTTTGGCACACCCGTGACAATTCAATCGTGACAGAGAAAACCTTGATTCATCAGCCGACGCGCTTATGTCATCGCTTCTTCAAAAAAACTGAAGACTGCTATACTGAAGACTCATCAGTCGATCATCGTGAACAAATTCCGGCGCGCTACTTAAATCAGCCTATTTTTCCTGAACCCACAACAGCTCAATGGATGAATACGTGGCGCGAGATCTTGGCACAAAATATGGGACCAATACTTTTTAATGATAAAAATTTTGAACCCACTCAAGAATTAGCCGAAGCGATCTTGAACTCAACATCTGCGGATGTCTCATTAGTTGGTGGAAAATCTTGGTCACTGCGTTTTCCTGCAGGAAAAATTGGCTGGAGAGAAATTTTCAAACAAAAAAGTGCACTTGAAAACATTCAACTTATCCAACTCTCAGGAAGCGAACTGAATCAGATCAAAGAAGCACTGACTGACAAGCATTGGTGGGCCTACCCGGGAAATTGGGATGATTTGATTTTAGAAACTGAAGTCACTCTCGCTGTGAATGCTCAGTTATGGAATCGTATTGTAGCTCTCACTCAACTGGATAAAGAAGTGGAACTGGCTGACTTGATCGTCGCTGATACTATGGTGACGTGGCAGCAAGATAGCGTGAACTCGCGTGCTAGCGGCAGATCGCCTGCTCTCCCACACACTCAACCTTAAGTCCCGGCAAACAATAAACATGGGAGTTGTCCCCACGACAGGTAAACGTTTGACGTAAACGCTGCCAGGTGACACCACGCTCACAGGCCGGTTGATTTTTTTCACCACAACGATCAATGCCACAGTAATAATTCGTCTCATCTCCCGCTTTGACTCGATAAACCCCAAAACGGCAACGTAGGCAGCTGCCATCCTTATAGCTACAAGGGCTTTGCGGATATTCGTCTTCAATTTTCCCGATTAACTCGGAACCATGCTTGATGTCGATAGGTGAATCAGGTGAAAAGAAAAAGACACCAGGCACTTTTCTCTTTTCTACCGACGAATCAAAAAGCTTGTACTCTGCAGACTTAACAGTATTTAAAA
>JBIKNE010000422.1:0-2760 GCA_044358855.1 Bacteriovoracaceae bacterium
TATTGTGATAACTTGAGCCGCTTCAATAAGTTGGTAATCTGTTTTAACCTTTACAAATTTAATTTTTGAAAGAACATCTGGGTAGCTGATTAGAATTTCATCACTTTTCTTGGTGCTACATACGTTTGAGGAGCTACTAGAGAAAATTGATGGAGTAAGCTCTTCGCATTGACTGTCATATAGCACAACATCTTTAATATGATTGATGTTTAAGAGAAGACGTTGAATGGAGATGTAATTGCCAGACTGTCTAGACTCTTTGTTGTTTGCTAATATTAGGCTGACATCTCTTTCAATGTCGGAGTCATTCTCACTTCTCTTTTCTATAGAGTTATAAGTAATTAACGAAAATGAAGACAAAAATGAGATGCAAAACATCGTTAATAAAACGGAAATTTGAAAGCGGCCTTGAATGTTATTTTTTATATTAAGCAATAACATTGAAATCAACTTTTTGATTGAGACTTTCATGTTTAATTGCGAGGGGATTAATCTTATTGGCTTGTATTGACCCAAAAAAAAGAGGCTGAAATACAGGGCAAAATGCTCTAGTAATTACTAAAGATCTTATCTTGGCAAATTGCTTTATGGGGGCAATTTGCGCAATCCAGATGTCTTCATCTGGAAAAGGGCTTGGTGTGCTTTTTTTAACAATGTTCAAAAAAGGCAAATCAAAATTTCTGTTTAGGTGATATCGCTGGATTTCAAGGGGGCCTTCAGTGTCCTTACTTCTGATTAATTCCTCTATATTTTCTTTATGCTTCGACCAACACTTGAGTGGTGATATTTCTTCTTTAACTTTTTTTAAAGCCATTTTTAAATTAGTAGAAGCGGCACTTGAATACAGATAACCATACCCAGGTACCTTGAACTCATACAAAGCAACAAAATACCCATCAAACTCATTCCAGACTTTAATCTCGTTATGAATATATTTTGGAGACTGATTGATTAAAATAGCTTTAGTGATTGAATGTCTTTCAACTATTTCAGCAATGCTAGTAAGCTCGGCTCTTTTCTTATTAAGATGAGCTGCTACTCCTGATGAAGTATTCATAAACTGATTCAGCACGGGAAAGCGCTTAAGTGCTTCTGTATGATCAATTTTAATTTTATTTTTACGATTTATCCAGTGAGTAGGCTCCTGGGTTATATGTATTCTTTCAATAAGTTCCATGACAGACTTGGACAACGCGATAGCTTCGTTCTTACTTGATCCCCAGGCGGAAATTTTTCTTCCGCTATAAGTTGCTGAGATATTAATCGTTTTTATTTCATCGTGCCTCCAGCTCTCTTCGATTCGCAGATCAGAGACGCATTCCTTGAGACAACTAATGAGCTCATCCGTGAGAAGTAAAAGTCTTAAATTACTTAACACGCATCCTCCAGAATGCGAGGCTTTCATTTAGGTTAACCATATTTAAGTTAATTCGATCTTCGTTGTAAAAAAAAGGTGAGGCAGTGTAAAAAAGTGGAATTACCTCTGATTCATCGTTCATAAGTTGAGTAATCTCGGCCCCAAAGTCAGGAATATCTTCACTTTGGTATTTTTCGAGTAATGATTTAATTTTTTCGTTAGGATTTTTGGCAATTCCATTTTTTTCAGAATACAAAAGATTTAAAGATTCTGAAATAATGTTGTAGTTCATTGAAGCAGGAATTAGGTATGTATCAAAATTACCTTCACGTATTTTTTTTAGCATTTGATCGATTGTTTCTGTAAATTTTATTTTATTAACGACCTCTGAGGAGGAGAGTTGTTCGCTCAGTCCTTTGTAAATATACTTCATTGTTCCGGGGGTAGATTCAATATTAATTTTTGTATCGAACTTGGTTTTATTTTCGGTTTCGTATTGTTTTGTAATTGAGGTAAATCCTTTAGAGCCTGGAATAAAATATTGATGTGCTTTCAAGAAATAGGGGTTTTTCGGCGGGGTAATAATCTGATCTTGGATTTTTTTTGCAAGGGAGCGGCGATAATCAGCAGAGTCTAATGGTTTTTTTGAAGTATTTATTAGTAAGAATACAACAAAGTTGTGGTTGTTACTTGAAAGTTTGTATGGCTTAGGCAGTTCAAAGCAATCGTTTGAATTTTTGTCAAAAAATGAAGTAAGCCCGATTTCGTTTTCAGAAATTAATTCTTTGCTAAATGTTGCAGGTACATTTTTTAGCCTAATCTCTTGCGGCATTCCTTTATCAAAAAAAAGAAAACGAGTATTTGCAATTAGCGTTTTATTTATAAGCGTGTATGCGCCTGAGACAATTATATAATCTGACAAAGAGATCTTATCTTTTAGGTGAAGAGTTTTGTGCAGGATTCCTGTGTCTGCAAGAGTCAAATAGTAGAGAAAGTCCTTAACGGGTTTTTTTAATTTTATTTCAAGTGTGCTAGTTGAAATTTCAACTAGCCCAGAGATATTATCTTCGATTCGTGTAAGTCGTTCAGCATCTTGGACGTGATTTTTAAGTGGAACATGAGAGCTACCACTAAGTATGAGTCGCTTCAAGCTATTAATAACATCTCTTGCTTGAATGGAGTCTCCGTTTGAAAAGACTGCATCTCGAAGTTTTATTCGATATGTTTTTTTATCTGCTGAGGTATCGATGCTTTCGGCTAATAAAAGCTCATAGTCATTTTGTTTGTTGAGATCAATGAGCTTAATATTTAAATTATCAAGTAATTGATACTTGTAGGTAATCGTGGTGTCAGTTGGATCTAAAATATTGTCTGTAATATCGTATGATATTAATGCGTTTATT
>JBIKNE010000031.1:0-10353 GCA_044358855.1 Bacteriovoracaceae bacterium
CAGTAGTACAGGTATTCCTCAGCGTTCACTTCCCAAGGCTGTCTCACTGGATGAGTTCTAAATGGAGCGTGATAAACGTAGCCCCCGGCCAGTGCCCAGGTGCCATTATTCAATGAAACGCCACCTGACCAATCCCCATAAAGAGAGATGGCTTCATATTCATCTTTGGTCGGCAAACGGCCATCAAGTGTGGCACAGGCGACTTCGGCTTGCTCAGTCGTGCGAGCGCGATCAACCGAGTTATTGAGTCCACCCAAAAGTTTAAGTGTGCGAGTACCAATACGAAGTGTGGTTGGGAACGTTGTGCGCTGGTAGGCTTCAAACATTCTTGAAGCAATATCGCCCATGACAAGTTGAGGTTTGTTTTGCGCCATAAAGGTTTCCGTGCGGCCGCCTTTTGAAACCACTGTGAGTGTAACCAGCAAGTCACCTTTGCAGCCGGGAGCATAAGAATAGGTTCCGTAAGCAAAACCAGTTAGACGATTTAAAAGGGCCTCATCAACTTGGCGTTCCTGACGAGCAATCACATCCATCAAAGGACGAGCATGAGTGAAATGAATTTTTTTCTCGCGCGGTTTGTATTGAACATAGAGACGATCTACATAGCCGTGCAGAGTTGATTCAAGCGTAACATCAAGACCATTACCTTGGGTGGCGAGGTTGCGGTTGCGTGTAACGAGATCATTGAGGCGATAAAGTAATTGCACAGCATTGCCGTAGTGACCTGAAAGTAAAAAGTCGTAAGCCACATCGGCAGCTTCACGCATGGTTTGTTGACGAGTTTGACCGTAGGCCTCTTGAAACTGACATAGATCAGCTCCGCGCATGAATGGAATGGTGGGCCAGAGAGAAATTTGCGCGTGAGCGCTCATATTCAAAAGGCAAATCAGCACGGCGATGAGGCGTTTCATAAGGGCTCCGTTTAAATGGATTCTTATGCTCTTAGACCATATCCCGGGTCGCTGTGACATCCCTTTTTTTCTGACTCTCTATGACTATGAAAAAACAGCCTTTTGATGCGAGGCGCAGTTGGCTTTTGGGGAAGGCAAAAGCTCACAGAGCTGGTTATACTTCTTCCTATGAAAAAGACCATTCTAAGCGGCAG
Source organism: Bacteriovoracaceae bacterium (assembly GCA_044358855.1). Lineage (GTDB taxonomy): Bacteria > Bdellovibrionota > Bacteriovoracia > Bacteriovoracales > Bacteriovoracaceae > UBA6144. The sequence goes on from JBIKNE010000031.1 coordinate 1,106, forward strand.
TACCGTCACTGGTGACCTCACTCTGGGAAATTATATTGGTGCGATCAATAATTGGACGAAACTCCAAGATCAATATGACTGTTTGTATTTCCTGGCCGATTTGCATGCACTTACGGTTGAACAAGATCCCAAAGTTTTGCGTGAGCGCACTTATAGTTTTTTTGCTCAGTACTTAGCACTTGGACTTGATCCACAAAAAAATACCATCTTTGTTCAATCGCATGTTCCTGAGCACACTCAACTGATGTGGATTCTGACTTGCCTCACTCCGATGGGTTATTTGAATCGCATGACTCAGTTTAAAGAAAAAGCTGAGAAGCATACCAAGAACATCAATGCAGGATTGTTTACTTATCCGGTTCTGATGGCTGCCGATATTTTACTCTATCAAGCGGATATGGTGCCTGTTGGAGATGATCAACGTCAGCACATGGAACTCTGTCGTGACATCGTGGGTTTTTGGAATAATCGCTACGGCGAAGGCATTTTAAAAATGCCTGAAGCTTACGTAGGCAAGATGGGCGCACGTGTGATGTCACTGCAAGATCCGACTAAGAAGATGTCGAAGTCTGATGAGAACGATAAGAACTTTGTCTCCATCATTGATGACGCTAAAAAAATTGAGAAGAAAATTAAATCTGCCGCGACGGACTCGGACACTGTCATCAAGTTTGATGCCGAAAACAAGCCAGGTTTATCTAATCTCATGACGATTTATTCTGTTTTAAGTGGCAAAACGATTGATGAAATTGAAGCTCTCTATGTTGGTAAAATGTATGGGCATTTGAAAGTCGATCTGGCTGAGCTTGTCGTGCAGACTTTGAGTCCGGTGAAGGCGAAGTATGATGATCTAATGAAGAACAAAGATTATCTTGATGAGTTGATGAAGAAAGGCGCTCTTGCCGCTAGGGCCCGCGCTGCTGTCACGGTCGAGAAAGTTTATCAAGCCTCAGGTTTAAAACTATGAACTTCCATTCTCTTAAAGTGATAGATGTTCGAAGAGAGACTCCTGACTGTGTGTCGGTACTACTAGATGTGCCAGCCAACTTAAAAAAAGAATATACATTTAAAGCCGGCCAGTATCTCACCTTTAAATACAAAAACGGTTCGGAGGAAATTCGTCGCTCCTATTCGATTTGCTCGGCTCCTTCAGAGGGAGAGCTCCGAGTTGCAATCAAAAAATTGGAAGGTGGAGTATTCTCTACTTTTGCCAACGATCAATTGAAAATCGGTGATGTTCTTGAAACAATGACTCCCGATGGTCGTTTTGTCCTTGAAGCCAAAAAACAAAATAAGAAAAATTATGTCATGATTGCCGCTGGTTCGGGCATCACACCCATCTTATCGCAAGTCAAAACTATTCTCTCTGATGAGCCGCAAAGCCATATCACACTCATCTATGGCAACAAGACCAAGGGTTCGATCATTTTTAAAAATGATATCGAAGCACTCAAGAATCGCCACTTAACTCGTATGAGTGTCTACCATGTTTTAAGTCGAGAGAGAGCCGAGGCAGAATTTTTGGCCGGACGAATCGATCAGAAAAAATGTGAGTATCTCGTTGAGAAACTTATTCCGGTGGATACCATTGATGGTGTGTATCTGTGTGGTCCAGAAGAGATGATCTTGGGAGCGAAGGATGCTCTCATTGCGCGCGGACTTGCAGCGGAGAAGATCCATTTCGAATTATTCTTCAGTGCTAAATCCCATGCAAAAAAAATTCAAGCTCAAAACAAAACTGCCGTAGAAACTGGCGAAAAGAGCCGAGTCACTTTAAAACTCGATGGTGTCGAGACAATTTTTGAGTTGGGGTATCAAGGGGAAAATATCCTGGATGCCGCAATGAAAAACGGTGTTGATCTGCCCTTTGCCTGTAAAGGTGGGGTCTGTGCGACTTGTCGGGCCAAAATCGAAGTTGGGTCTGTGGAAATGGATGTAAACTATTCTCTAGCACCTGACGAGTTGGCAGCGGGTTATGTATTAACGTGTCAGTCGCATCCTCGTACTAAAGATGTACGAGTTAACTTCGATATTAAGTGAGATGACTTATGACGGAACAAGAGATCTTCGATAAAAAAATTAATGAAGAAGTCCGCATCGAGCCTAAAGACTGGATGCCGGATGCTTATCGCAAAACCCTCATTCGTCAGATCTCACAGCATGCACATTCAGAAATTGTTGGTATGCTCCCTGAAGGTAATTGGATTACACGTGCCCCGACTTTGCGTCGCAAGGCCACCTTACTCGCTAAGGTACAGGATGAAGCTGGCCACGGACTCTATCTTTATAGCGCCATGGAAACGCTCGGTATGAGTCGAGATCAAGCGATTGATGATTTGCATTCAGGCAAGGCGAAGTACTCGTCTATTTTTAATTATCCCACTCTCACTTGGGCGGATATTGGAGCCGTTGGATGGTTAGTGGATGGCGCTGCCATTCTCAATCAAGTTCCTTTGTGCCGAACTTCCTATGGTCCGTATGCAAGAGCGATGGTGCGCGTGTGTAAGGAAGAGAGTTTTCATCAACGCCAGGGTTTTGAAATTATGATGGCGCTCTCCAACGGTTCCGTTGAACAAAAAGAGATGGCGCAAGATGCGATCAATCGCTGGTGGTGGCCGACACTGATGATGTTTGGTCCTAAAGATGAAGAATCAGGTAATAGTGAACTTTCCATGCGCTGGAGAATTAAGCGCTTCTCTAACGATGAGCTCCGCCAGAAATTTGTGAATATGATGGTACCGCAAGCTGAATTCTTAGGTCTTAAAGTTCCTGACGAAAAACTCAAATGGAATGACGCTAAGAATGGTTATGACTTCGGTGATATTGATTGGGATGAATTTTGGCGAGTAGTAAAAGGTAACGGTCTTTGTAATAAAGATCGTCTGGCGGCACGATTGGCCGCACATGAGAATGGTGCCTGGGTGAGAGAAGCGGCAACGGCCTATGCTGAAAAGCGCGCGGCTCGCCTAAGCAAACAGAAGGGAGCATAGGATGGACAATAAAAACTGGCCTCTGTGGGAAGTCTTTATTCGCAGCCGCCAAGGCCTAGATCATAAGCATGTGGGTAGCCTGCATGCGACTGATGCTCGTATGGCGATGGAAAATGCTCGTGACGTTTACACCAGACGCCAAGAGGGTGTGAGTATCTGGGTGGTAGAATCAAAAAACATCCATGCCTCGAACCCTGACGAAGCAGCGCAATTTTTTGATCCGGCCGAAGACAAAGTTTATCGTCATCCCACGTTTTACGACGTTCCTGATGATATCGAGCATATGTAATGAAGACTGATTTATTAAACTTTACCCTTCATCTCGCCGACACTCATTTAATATTGGGTCAACGTTTAGGCGAATGGTGTGGTCATAATTTTGTGCTTGAGCAAGATATTGCCATGTCGAATATTGCGCTTGATCTATTTGGCCAGAGCCGCTCGCTTTATCAATATGCCGCCGAATTGCAAGGCGAAGGTAAAACGGAAGATGATCTCGCATTCTTGCGAGGTGAGCGCCAATATAAAAACCTTTTATTGGTTGAGCAAAAAAACGGTGACTTCGCCCACACCCTCACACGCCAATTTTTCTATGATGTCTTCCATCTCTTGCAGTGTGAAGAACTCCTTAAGAGTAGCGATGAGCGCTTAAGGGCGATTGCCGAAAAATCGGTTAAAGAAGTGCGCTACCATCTGACATGGAGCTCGGAATGGGTAATTCGTTTAGGTGATGGCACGTCTGAGAGTCATGCACGCATGCAAAAAGCGGCTGATTCATTATGGATGTGGACAGGTGAGATGTGTACCAATGCTCCTTATGAAGAAGCCTTGATAAAAGCGAGTATTGCTCCTGACAACACAAAGTTTAAGGCCCAGTGGACAGCTAAAGTGCAAGAGATCTTTAATGAAGCAACTCTCAAAGTTCCCATGACCGATAACCAACAGTCTGGCGGCAAGAGTGGCGTTCACTCAGAAAATTTGGGTTTTATTCTCGCTGAGATGCAAATTCTGCAGCGAACTTATCCAGGGCTCTCGTGGTAACTGCTTTTGAAGTTTGGAAGTTGTTAGAAGAGGTAACAGATCCGGAAGTTCCGGTTTTGAGCGTGGTGGATTTAGGAATCGTTCGCGACGTAAAAATTGAAAATCAAGAAATAGTCGTTACGATTACGCCGACCTATTCAGGTTGTCCGGCAATGAATACGATTGAAGATGATATTAAAAATTGTCTTAAAATTATTGCACCAGTGAAAGTCCAAACCCTATTAAGTCCCGCTTGGACGACGGACTGGATGAGTGAGGCCGGTAAACAGAAGCTTAAGGCCTACGGAATTGCTCCTCCAGTTGAAGGGGGGACGGGTATGTTTGAGCAGCCCCAGGTGTCATGCCCTCGCTGTGAGTCACAAAACACCAAAATGTTGGCCCAATTTGGCTCTACCGCTTGTAAAGCGCTTTATCAGTGCCAGGATTGCTTCGAACCTTTTGATTACTTCAAGTGTCATCGCTAGAATAACTTCATGAATGAATCAGTTAAAAAAATGCTGGAGCATGATCGCTTCAGCCAGTGGCTTGGGCTAAATGTCGAATCAGTTAAAGATGGCCAAGCACGCGTGAGCATGACCATCAAAGAAGACATGCTCAATGGGTTTGCTGTCGTACATGGCGGAGTATTATTTGCGCTTGCCGATAGCGCTTTTGCCTTTGCTTGCAACTCTCGCGACAATCTTTCACTAGCACTTGATGCGGTCGTTTCGTTTATTAAGAAAGCAAGCCTAGGCGACGTCATCACTGCCCAAGTTGAAGAAGTGCATAATGGAAAAACCACCGGTGTGTATGAAGTGAAACTGACCAATCAAAAAAATGAATTAGTTGCTCAATTTCGTGGCACCGCCTTTCGTACCGGCAAGAGTGTCATCAAAGGAACTTAAATGAACGCTTATATTGTGGATGGAGTTCGTACACCAATTGGAAATCTTAAAGGTCAGCTCTCAACTGTTAGACCCGATGATATGGCGGCCCATGTGATTCGTGAGCTGGTCAAGCGTCATCCGAAACTTGATCTTGCAGCTATTGGGGATGTGATTTTAGGTTGTGCTAATCAGGCCGGTGAAGACAATCGCAACGTCGCTCGAATGGCGCTCTTATTAGCTGGTCTTCCGCAAACAGTTCCCGGAGAAACGCTTAATCGTCTCTGTGCTTCAGGACTCTCTTCAGCGATGAGTGCCGCTCGTATGTTGATGTTAGGAGATGCTGACCTGATGATTGCAGGTGGTGTGGAAAGCATGACTCGCTCGCCATTTGTGATGTCGAAGCCAGCAACCGCTTTTGGTGGTGATTCTCAGATGTTTGATACTACCTTCGGTTGGCGCTTCATTAATCCCAAGCTCAAAGAAATGTATGGCACCGATGCCATGGGAGAAACCGCTGAGAATCTCGTTACACGCGATAATATCTCGCGTGCTGATCAAGACCAGTTTGCTTATCAATCTCAGATGAAAGCAGCCAAGGCCAGAAGCTCTGGACGTTTGGCGCAAGAGATTGCCCCGATTGAGATTCAAAATAAAAAAGATGTAATTAAAATTGAGCATGATGAATTCATCAAGCCGCAAACGACTCTTGAAGCTCTAGCAAGCTTAAGGCCTGCGTTCAAAAAAGATGGCTCAGTGACAGCAGGAAATGCTTCTGGGTTAAATGATGGGGCCTGTGCGATTCTTTTGGCTAATGACGAAGGCATCAAAAAACATAATCTTAAAGCTCGAGCTCGTATTGTCTCTATGGGTGTCGCGGGTGTTGAGCCGCGTATTATGGGAATTGGTCCTGTGCCCGCCACTGAGATCGCTCTTAAAAAAGCCAAGCTTAAATTAAGTGATATCGATGTAATTGAACTCAACGAAGCTTTCGCGGCTCAAAGTCTCGCTGTCACTCGCGGTCTTGGATTGAAAGATAATGATCCACGAGTTAATCCAAATGGGGGAGCGATCGCTCTCGGGCACCCTCTGGGAATGTCAGGAGCGCGAATTTTGAATTCTGCTGCACTAGAATTGCAACTCACTAACAAGCGTTATGCTTTGGTCACTATGTGTATTGGTGTGGGCCAAGGTTTTGCTGTCATCATCGAAAAAGTTTAAGGAGCATTTATGCAAATGCTAGAAAATTACGCTCTCGGAAAGTGGACAAAAGGTCAGGGAGATGGGCAGAAGCTTTTTAATGCTATCACAGGAGCTGAGATCGCCACGGCGAGCTCCCTTGGTCTGAACTTTGCCGACATGATGGATTATGCGCGTACGGTGGGCGGAAAGAAGCTGCGTAAAATGACTTTCCAAGAACGTGGCCGCATGTTGAAAGCGCTTGCGATGCATTTAATGGAGCGCAAAGAGAAATATTATCAATTAAGTTATGCTACAGGTGCTACAAAAGTTGATTCATGGATTGATATCGAAGGTGGCATCGGCAATTTGTTTGCTTACGCTACTCTTCGTCGTCAATTTCCTGATCTTCCCTATTATGTCGATGGTGATATGGCGAAACTCAGTAAAGGTGGCAGCTTTATTGGCCATCATATCTGTGTGCCCAAACAAGGTGTCGCTATTCACATTAACGCCTTTAATTTTCCCGTCTGGGGAATGTTAGAAAAAATTGCGGTCAATCTTTTTGCTGGAGTGCCTGCCATCGTAAAACCGGCCACGGTCACAAGTTTTCTGACTGAACTCGTCGCAAAAGACATTATTGCCTCAGGAATTCTCCCCGAAGGTTCTCTGCAGCTCATCTGTGGTTCTGCCAATGGCATTCTTGATCATGTCATCAATCAAGACGTCGTGACATTCACGGGTTCTGCTCATACGGGGAAAATGCTTAAAGCGCACCCACGCTTAGTGCAGGAGTCGGTGCCATTTAATCTTGAAGCAGACTCACTTAATGCCATGGTCTTGGGACTCGATGTGAAACCCGGCAGTCCTGAGTTTGATATTTTTATCAAAGAAGCCACTAAAGAGATCACCATTAAAGCTGGCCAGAAATGTACCGCTGTTCGCCGCTTGATTGTGCCTGAGAACAGCGTGGAAGCTGTCCAGATCGCACTAGCTAAACGCCTCGATGGTGTAGTGATCGGTGATCCACAAGCTGAAGGTGTGCGCATGGGCTCACTCGCTGGGCTTGGGCAACTCAAAGAAGTGCATGAGAAGGTGCAAGAGCTCGCGCGCTCGCACAAAATGGTTTATGGCAATCTGGAAAACTTTCAAGTCACTGGTGCCGATGCCAAAAAAGGTGCCTTCATGCCGCCGGTTCTTTTCTTGAATGATCGTCCGTTTGAAAAAACCGCCTGTCACAACGTCGAAGCTTTTGGTCCTGTTTCCACTATCATGCCTTACAAAACAACTGACGATGCCATCACGCTTGCTCGCATGGGGCTGGGATCTCTGGTTTGTTCGATTGCAACTGCCGATGATGATCTCGCACGTGATTTTGTCGTCGGTGCTGCCAATATGCACGGACGGATTCTGGTATTTAATGCTGAATGCGCGAAAGAGAGTACAGGGCATGGCTCACCTATGCCGATGTTGGTTCATGGGGGGCCTGGAAGAGCGGGTGGGGGAGAAGAGATGGGAGGCAAGCGAGGAGTCATGCACTATCTTCAGCGCACGGCGATTCAAGGCAGTCCCACCACGCTGACTAAAATTACTAATCAGTACCAATATGGGGCCAAACAGAAAATTACCGGTGTTCATCCATTCAGAAAATATTTTGAAGAGTTAGAAATCGGTGAAACGCTCATCACTGATAAACACACCGTCACACTCGATGATATTGAGAACTTTGCTGATCTCTCTGGCGACAAGTTTTATGCTCACATGGATGAGAACTCTCTCGAAGGGACTATTTTTACCGGCCGAGTCGCCCATGGCTATTTCATCCTCTCGCGTGCTGCTGGATTATTTGTTGATCCGCCAAAGGGTCCGGTGCTTTTGAATTATGGCCTTGATGAATGCCGTTTTATTAAACCGGTCTACCCAGGTGCTGTTATCGGCGTGAAATTCACCTGCAAAGAAAAAGTCGATCAGGAGAAAAGAACTCCTGAAGACATCGCCAAAGGCATCGTGAAATGGTTGGTAGATGTTTATGATGAAACCGGTGAATCAGTGGCGATTGCGACTATTTTGACGATGGTAAAAAAGAAGATCGATATTTAGATTCAAAAAAGAAAAACTCTTAGCTTGTTTTTAAAGATGAGTTCCTTTATTGGAACTCATCTGCTTTAACGTTGTTCATGAATAACAAAATATCTCAACAAGTCAAAAATCAATTTATCGATGCCTCTATTGAAGATGAAGCCAAACTCAGTTTGCTCATCCAACTTCTTTGGGGAGCAGGAGAAGATATTTTTCTTAGAAAAGATGATGTCCATAGCTTGGCAGGTGTGTTGGAGCAATTTTTAGAGAGAAAAAATCTTCGCGAGCATTTTTTCTTTCAACGACGTTTATGCGTAAAGCGTATGGCTAATTTCAGTGCAAAACTCTACATCTCCGAATTGAAGCAGAAGTATAGGACTAGCGAAAAAATTCAATGATATCTACCTTGAAAGCCCGAGAGAGGCGATCAAGTGTTGGAAGAGTTGGGATATGATTCCCTGATTCAAAACGTTGATACCATCTTGGGCCAAAGCCTAAGTCAGCCATATCCTCTTGCGTTAAGCCTTTTTGCTCACGAACTTTTCTTATATTACGCGCGACCTTTTGGATAAGCCGCCACGTTTTGTCATCGATATCTTTAGATTTCCTCATTTAATAATGATCAGAGCACGACCGATGAAGGACAACGACCGGCAAAGGTCGTATTATTGTATTAGATCGAATAAGGGGGAGGGTGTGGTCAAAAAAGTACTCGTTGTTGATGATGATAGAGACTATAGAGTCCTCTTAGAGCAAATTTTGATACGTGATAAATTTCAGGTCATTCATGCTTGTTCCGGGCAGGAAGCAGTGAATATTTTGGCACAGCAATCTGTTTGTCTCTTGATCTCCGATCTTCGTATGCCTAATGGAGATGGGTGGTGGTTACTAAGTACTTTGCGAGAGAAAAATCTAAAAACGATGCCGGTTATAATGAATTCAAGTGATCTTGTAATTGAGGAGATACGGCTGAGAGAGCTAGGAGCTGATGCAGTCTTTTCTAAAAGTCTGGTTTTTAACTCACTCATTCCACAAATAAGAAAACTGCTAGGGAAGGGTTAAAGTGGCAATAAAATCGACAATCGACATTCTTAGA
>JBIKNE010000423.1:0-2748 GCA_044358855.1 Bacteriovoracaceae bacterium
GACAATCGTTGCGTCTGATTCAACGATATAGCTTGGTGTGTTCACCGAGAGTTTACCCCAAGTGATTTTCTCGTTTGGTACTGCACCTGAGTATGAACCGTAAGAGGTGGTCGAATCAGAGATCTGACAGAAGTAACCCCATAGGCGGATATCGTCTTTCTCTAGGTCTTGGCGAATCATCGGAACCACACAGATCGGGAAGTCACCAGCGATACCACCACCGATTTGAAAGAATCCTATTGAAGTAGTCTTAGCCGTTTCCATATACCAGTCGGCCAGACTCATCATGTACTCAATACCGGTACGTACTGTATGAACGTTTTTCACTTCGCCTTTCATACAGAATGAAGCGTACATGTTACCTAGAGTTGAATCTTCCCAACCCGGAACGACCATTGGAATATTCATTTCAGCAGCAGCGAGCATCCAAGAGTTTTTAGGATCAATTTGGTAATGTTGAGCGAATTTACCTTTCTTTAGTGCGCGGAAGAAAAACTCATGTGGGAAGCAGCGCTCGTTTTTCTTTTCAGCTTCGGCCCATTCGTCGGCCATGATTGACCAGATTTTTCTCATCGCTGCTTCTTCTGGAATACATGTGTCAGTCACGCGATTTAAATGTTTGTCGTAAAGTTTTTGTTCGGCTTCGCGAGTGAGACCGCGCCAATCAGGAATGCGCTCGTAATGATTGTGAGCGACGAGGTTGTAGATATCTTCCTCGAGGTTCGCACCGGTACAAGAGATGGCGTGAACTTTTCCTTGGCGAATCATCTCAGCAAGAGAGAGACCCAACTCTGCAGTGCTCATGGCACCTGCTAGAGTGACCATCATTTTTCCACCAGACGCGAGATGAGTTTCGTAACCCTTCACGGCATCCATCATGGCCGCTGCATTGAAGTGGCGGTAGTGATGATTCATAAATGTTGAAATAGGACCTAAAGACTTCGACGTGCTCATGAAAGACCTCATGGGCTAAGCAGCTAGGAGGCCGCGGCTCGCTTTACGGAACGGGTTATTGCCCTTCACTCCGGTAGCGGGTGGCATTTCAACCTATTGGAGAGCCGTGGTCAAGGGGGGGTGGGGTGGACAATGCGAATGGTCATGTGGTCAGCTATTCCTCTATGAAAAACCTACTTTTTACCCTGCTTTTTGCACTCCCTTCTTTTGCTGCCGAGTGGCCGAATTTAAGTGCCTCTGAGCGTCGAATTCGTTTAGCGGAATTGACCGCTATGCCATGGGGAGGCGAGGTTAAGGAGTCGAAACCAAAGGAACTTAGTGGCTGTGCACTTTCTAAAGTGACGCTCAAAGTTCGTTCACCCGAAGGCAAAAGCTGGAATTTCAAGTTTGATCTTATTCGCCCTGAGGGGGAGAAGAAGACTCCTTTGGTGATGGTGCTGCCGACGATTGAACGCCTGACTCCGCTTGAGCCGACTATTGCCTATCAGCTTTGTAAGGCCGACTACGCGGTGGCAGTGATCGATGCCAATGACAATTCTCAACCGGATAATCTTCCCGCTTGGGGCCATGAGGACATCGTTCTTCGTAAAACGATTCTCACTTTGCGCACTATTATTGATTGGGCCCAAGCCGATACACGTTTTTATAAAACTAAAATCGGACTTTTTGGACACAGTCTCGGGGGAATCACTTCATCTCTTATGGCCGGAGTTGAACCTCAACGTTTAAAAGCGATCATCGTCGCTGTGGGTGCGGGTAATATGCCAGGTATTCTCACTCATAGCATTTATCCGCGAGTAGCACTGCTGCGCTGGAGACGATTTGCGGCGATTTGGAACATGTCTTCAGAAGATTATGAGAATGAACTTAAGAAGCATCTTCGCTACGATCCATTAATGTTCGCCAGCCGTGTAAAGACGCAAAATCTCTATTTCGTGATGGCCGCCTGGGATCAAAGCGTTCCGTATGAATACCAACTTGAAACGCATCAAGCCTTCGGCTCACCTGAGTATCATACCTTCTCACCAGGCACACATATTGATGGCCTAATTCGTTTAGCGACGATTGATTTTGATAAGGTTGTTAGCTTTTTAGATTCGCGCTTAAAGTAATTAGGCACTCTGAATTTTTTCAATTTCTGGAAGAGGCAACTCCGTTGTCTCTTTCTCTGAGCCCATCACGACACTCGTGTAAACGCGGGTGACTCCCGCCAAAGATTTAATCCCTTGATTTACGATTTGATCGAGATGCCGTGAGTTGATGGTGCGAATCTTTAATAAATAATCATATTCACCAGTAATCTGATGGCATTCTTGAATTTCGGAGAGTGATTTGATGCGCTTAAGGAAGTTTGAGCGGTGAGTGGGTTTCTCTAAGCTGACTGAGACAAACGCCAGAATATCGAGACCAAGAGCTTCTGGATCGATAATGGCCTTGTAACCACGAATGATCTTTTTCTCCTCTAGACGACGAATACGATCCATCAGCCCGGGTGCAGATAGACCAACTTTCTGTGCCAACTCGGCCCAGCTCGCGCGTCCTTTTTTCATTAATTCGCTGATAACAGCGAAATCGAGAGAATCCATGATCTTAAGGTTTCACCACATTTAATTTAATAAAATAAGATAATAATGCACTTTTATCTAATAATATAATATTGCAAAGAGTAAAAATTATTAAATAACTAAAACTTATAAATGTGCTGCACTTACAGTGATGTCAAAAAACCACCACATTTTCTAACTGCTTCTCTCTAGGGTGTGGTGCGTAGTTTTAAAAAATAAATTCGCCCCG
>JBIKNE010000424.1:0-2744 GCA_044358855.1 Bacteriovoracaceae bacterium
ACACAAAAGAAAAGCCCCTCTTAGAGGGGCTTTTTTTATCCTAAAAGCTCAGCTAGACGCTGTACCGACCTATTCACTTCCACCCAAATAGCATCTTCCTCAGAAGGCCTTAGACCTTCAAATTTGAAGGCCAAGCGAATCCAATCAGGCTGGTCTTTATTTTCGATCACATTCACCAGGGTGACTTTGGGGATTTGAAATTTTTTAACATTATACTTTAATTCAACTTGCTCAAAACTCATGCCTTTCTGCATCCCCTCAACTGAACCTTTTTTAACAAGTGCAGAAAAGCCACCGGAAGAGATGTCGTAACAATCAAAGCTATGCCCTGCTAGGTTCACATTTATACGATCAATATCGGTTGGGGAATAACGACAAGTCGTACGCTTAGTCGTAACAAAAAAAGGCTGTCCTAATAGAACAACAAATCTATTAAGTCCGACATTAAATTCTATCGGGCCGGAGGTAAAAAATTGCGCATCTACCGAGAATTTAAATTTTAAAAAGACACTAAGATTCTTGAACTTATCTTTGAAAATTTCAAAGTAGGTTGGATCTACATCCAACACAACACATTTAAAATTATTATCTGCTGAAGGCCGGTATAAAATGCTTACGCTGTAGGGCTCAGTTTGACCACTCCGCCACAGAAAACCTTCAGGTTTAGTTTTCTGAACCTTGGCCCAAAACTCCTTAGGAATTTCCTCATCGTTCATTTGGCGCAAGAAAGTCTTGCTATTATCATTCATAGACATGCCTCTTATTTTAACCCGCTCTGAGATTTTCGCTAGGAAAACCTCCATCCGACTTGAATACTTGGTTAATCTTCCCCGCTGTGAAAATCACCAGTTTGAACTAGAATAAACACATGAAGCAACGAATTGTAGTAAAGATTGGTTCTCTGGGTGTCAGTTTGCTGAATGGCGGCGTAGATGAGAAGCGACTGCAAAATCTTGTCGATGATCTCCTTTCGTTAAGAGCTGCGGGCCACGAGGTTGTTTTAGTCAGCTCCGGCGCAATTAATGCTGGTCGTCCAATGCTTCCTAAACCTCACGACAAACACCAGAGTTTATCTTGGCAGCAATCCTGTGCCGCCATTGGGATGCCTCTGCTGATGGGTCATTATCTAAAAGCTTTCCAGCATCAATCAGTCGCTCAAGTACTCGTTACTCACGATGATTTCAAAGCACGGGAGCGCTTCCTCAATGTGCGAAATACCTTACTGACTTTGTTAAGCCACAATGTGCTCCCTATCATCAATGAGAACGATACTGTTTCGACCAAAGAAATTTCTGTTGGAGACAATGATCAATTAGCAGCCATGGTAGCCGAAGCTATAGAGGCTCACCGGTTAATACTTCTCACAGAGGCCGATGGGCTCTTTGATCGTGATCCTCGAGATAAAGATGCCATTCACTTTCCTGTGGTGGATTTCCGTGAAGATTTTCAAGGAATTAAACTCTCCACCAAAACCGGTGTGGGTCGCGGAGGGATGAGCACTAAACTTGAAGCGGTACGACGTCTCACCCCATTGGGTCAAGACGTTACCATCGCTACATTCGATGCACCCTCGCCAGTGAGTCGAGCACTGAAAGGGGCCGGAACTTTATTCAAAGGTGACCCGAGAGAAAAAGTAAAAAAACGCTTGGCCTGGATTGCCAGTGTCGTCAGGCCCGCTTGTTCAATTGTTGTCGACGAAGGTGCCGCCAAAGTGCTCCAAGCAGGAAAATCTTCTTTGCTTCCAGTTGGCGTAAAAAAAGTGATGGGAAGTTTTCGGCGCGGAGATGTGGTGGCGATTAAGTATCAACAAAAAACTGTTGCTATGGGAATTGTGGAGTACGACGCCAAAGATGTGGCACGCATGGCAGGCAAAAAGAGCCAAGAGCTGACGGCCCTGTTTGAAACAGTGCCTTCACTAGTCGTCATTCACAAAGACAATCTTTTTGTTCCTAAAGGATAGCCATGACACTCTTAAATGTCGCTCAGAACGCGAAAGCATCCACTCAAGAACTGATGGGTAAGAGTGAGCTGCAAAGACAGCAGGCACTCAAGGCGATTGCTAAAAGCTTGCGTACAAAGACAGATGAAATCATGGCGCAAAATAAATTAGACGTTGATTTGGCCTATCAACAAAAACTCTCCGACGCCCTCATCAATCGTCTGGCCTTAGGAGTAAAACAAATTGAAGCGATGGCACGTGCCTGTGAAGAAATTGCTCAATTCCCTCAGGTGGTAGGACAAATTATTGCTGAACAAAAGCGCGCAGATGGTCTTCTCATTCAAAAACAACGCATCCCTTTGGGAGTCATCGCCATGGTTTTCGAATCAAGACCCAATGTGGTGATTGATGGAGCGGCACTCGCCATTAAATCAGGGAATGCCATCATCCTAAAAGGTGGCACAGAAGCACAATACTCGAATAGAATTCTCGCCGATGTTGTTCAACAGGCCCTGAAAGGTCTTATGCCCGCAGGTTGTATTGCTTTGGTTGAAACCCGTGAAGAGATAAACGAACTATTAAAACTAAGTCAGTATGTAGACCTGATGGTGCCTCGTGGAGGAGAAAAACTCATTCAATACGTGAAAGAACATGCCACCATGCCAGTCGTCGCTCATGATCGCGGCCTTTGTCACCTCTACTTGCATGCAGATGCGGAGCCTGACAAAGCTGAAGCTATTGTAATGAATGCCAAAGTTCAGCGCCCCGGCGTCTGCAATGCCATGGAAACGCTACTGGTGCATGA
>JBIKNE010000033.1:0-10293 GCA_044358855.1 Bacteriovoracaceae bacterium
TTTAATATCGAGTAATTAGTTCTCTGAAAAGAAGCTGCCCAGTTCCTTGTAAGAAAGTAGTTGGTGTAATTCGTCCAGGTCAATTTTCTTCATGTTGTTACGCCAGTAGATCACTAAGAGAATAGGTGAGGCGAGCATGAAAAATAATCGAGTGAATAAATGAATCATACTTTCCTCCATTACCATCATGCTCCTCGAAAAAATCGTTTTGGGGAAATCAGGTATTGGTCAAAGCTCAGTCAAGACGTGGTTAAGATCATTGTGTTGGTGTGCCTGGTGAGTTGTAGCCATGTCTTTTATCAACCGATTAAGGGTGCTTTGTTTGCGCCTGAGCGAGTTGGACTTGAACCTGAAGAGGTTTGGCTTAAGTCGGCCGATGGAACAAAAATATTTGCTTGGGTATTCAGGGCTAAAAATCCTAAAGGAACGATTCTGCATTTTCACGGCAATGCCGAAAATATGTCCTCTCATTTTCTTAATCTCGCGTGGATCATCAAAGAAGGATTTGATTTATTAGTATTTGATTACCGCGGATACGGTTTTTCAGAGGGAGATCCAACTCAGGCCGGAGTTCATATGGACTCCTTAGCCGCGCTTGATTGGGCCTTTCACGATCATGAAAAGCGAAAGACAAAACACTTCATCGTTTACGGACAGAGTTTAGGTGGGCAAATTTCTGCTCGTGCCTTGGTGGATTTTCCCCATCAAAACAAGGTAAGTCTCCTAGTGCAAGACTCAACTTTTGGTAGTTATCAAGGGATTGCCGCTCAAAAGCTCGGCTCGCGCATCTTGCTATGGCCATTTTATCCACTGGCCTATTTGGCGGTTTCAGATGAGTTCGCTTCAGAGAAAACCATGGGCCAGATCAAGGTGCCGGTGTTGGGAATTCATGCCACCAAAGATGAGGTTGTTCCCTATGAACTTGGGCTAAAAAATTATGAAAAAATAGTAGCTAAAAAATGGTGGTGGCGTCTTCCTCATGGACAGCACACGGATGTGTTTCATCATCGAGAAGGGCGTTATCGTAAGAAGTTTCTTGAGCTAGTTGATCAGTTATAGGGGGAAAAAAGCTCCCGCTGACAGTTTTAGTTTGGGATACAGTCCGACTGGTCCTATAATTTTATTTAGATACGTCTGTAACCAAGGATGGTTAATGGTAGGTTCAGTAAAGAAGCCGCAGGTGACGGAAGACGAGGCTCGTAAGTCTTACCCGATGTTCCAAAAAATTAATGGCGAGCACCCTTTTAAGACGCAGGTTCCTGATGGACGCGTGGAGTATAAGGTTCGTACTAAGAAGGGTGGTAAGGTCGTATTTTTTCACTTTGACCTCGCTAAGGAAATGGGACTCATCCCGAAAGATCATCCAGCAGTACTTAATCCAGAATTAGAAAAACAGATCCTCGAAACATTCAGTTTGCAGATTATTAACGAGTGGGATGTTGAGAATAATATCAAATTCCCTGAAGACGAGATTCGCCCCAATACATATATGGCGACTCGCTATTTACAACTTCAACATCCTGATAAGTCGGGCCGCACCTCCGGTGATGGCCGCACTATCTGGAATGGTCATATTCGTCACCAGGGGACAACTTGGGACATTTCCAGTTGCGGAACAGGCGGCACACGTTTATCACCAGCAGTTAATATTCAAAAGAAATATTTCCAAACCGGAGACCCATCCGTTTCTTATGGATGCGGCTGTAGTGAAACCGGTGAAGGGCTTGAGACGCTTTTCTTCTCAGAGGTATTTAAAAAGAATCGCGTGAAGACCGAGCGTCTATTGGTGACTGTTGAATACGATAAAGGCCTAGCGATTAATGTTCGTGCTTACCAAAATCTTCTACGCCCTTCGCACTTCTTTAGTCATTTGAAGCAAGGTAATTACAAAGCTCTTAAGCAAGTGGCTGATTGTTATACCGAGCGAGAAGTCATAAACGGCAACTGGCCAGATGTACGTTCGAAGTCGCCCACTGAACGATACAATTATTTACTCGATCAAGTTTCAAAAACATTTGCTGAGACAGCGGCACGATTTGAAGATGAATACATCTTCTGTTGGCTTGACTGGGACGGAGATAATATTTTGATGGATGGTGGAATCATTGATTATGGTTCTATTCGTCAGTTTGGCTTGTTCCATAGCGAGTATCGTTATGACGATGTCCAACGTTTCTCAACCACAATTCTTGAGCAAAAACAAAAAGCTAAATATATTGTTCAATGCTTCGCTCAAATCACTGACTTCTTAATAAAAAAGAAAAAGCGTCCACTCGCCGATTTTAAAAACCATCCTGCTTTGAAGCGCTTTGAAGAAACATTTGAGAAGACCAAGTATCAAAATGTTCTCTATAAAGTAGGATTTAAAGAAAAGTATGCTCAAGAGCTTTTCAAAGCTCACTTGAATGATGTGCGCGTATTCCGTCGTGTCTTTACTTGGTTTGAGCGAGCGAAGAGTGTTCGTGGAACATATAAAGTCGCTGA
This sequence comes from Bacteriovoracaceae bacterium, assembly GCA_044358855.1. Classification (GTDB taxonomy): domain Bacteria; phylum Bdellovibrionota; class Bacteriovoracia; order Bacteriovoracales; family Bacteriovoracaceae; genus UBA6144. The sequence goes on from JBIKNE010000033.1 coordinate 2,485, forward strand.
TGGAATCACCCGTGATGCTGTCTTTTGTATGCGTGATATCTTGCGTGAACTTCCTCAGCTTTATCTCACTCGTGGAGAGTTGCTAAAGCCGGATGAATTCATTGAAATTATTCGCTCTAGTTATGCCAAGAAGCAAGATCTTCAACTGACTCCTATGATGCTGAAGCAGATTAAGCGTTTTCAAGTGGCTTACCTGAATCTTGTAGATCTGTGTGCCAAAGACCAAAAGAAAGAGCGTCACCAACTGTTACTTGATATCACGATGCGCTCATCAGTCATTAACAAGTATGATCGTGTTACAGGTGATTCGATTACGTATGTAGTTGAGAAGGTTTCAAAGTGTCGTCCGCGTTTAAAAGCTGAAGAGGTTTTCCAGATTATGAGTGAATTTGCTCACTATCAAACCCTCGATCCGGATCTTCGCGCAAAGACCTCTGAGGTTGACCCTGGTGACAATTCACCTTCACGTCAGAAGAATATCCTTCGTGATATGGCAGGAATCGTGCGGGAGTGCCGAGAAGGACTATAAGTGAAGTTGGTGCTGTACTCGGGTGGAGATGCCCGAGCTAATCGAGTCTTAGATGATGAATTGATGCGTATGGTGGAAGTTAAGAATCCACTCATGGCGTATATACCTGCATCTTCTTACCTCTCTGAAATTGAATTCCAACATTTCGTTGATCAGTATCGTCGCTTTCGTGTGAAGCGCTTTCTCCATTTCCCTGTAGATGTGCCCTTTGATCGCACCCTTTTTCGTGAAGTCCTGAAAGCGGACATTATTCATCTCGGTGGAGGTAACACCTTCCACTTTTTGTTGTGGCTCAGAAAAACCAAGATGCTAGAAGCTCTTCGAGACTATGTTCATCACGGTGGTATTCTAACGGGACTATCGGCTGGGGCCATTATGATGACCCCCGATATCACCACGGCAGCCATGCCATCTTTTGATCGCGATGAGAATCATGACAATATTAAAAATCTCGAATCGTTAGGACTTTTAGAGTTCGATTTCTTTCCGCATTACAAAAATTCACCACGCTACGATACCGAGTTCAGAAAATTGACTCGCAAGAATAAGCGTATGCTTTATGCCTGTCCGGATGGTGCTGGAATTATTATCGACGGTGAGCGTAAGACTTTTGTGGGACCGACGTGGTTATTTCAAGATGGTAAAAAGCTAGCATTGAATTAACGCTGGGTTAGTCACAATAATAGTGAATTTCCAACTCTATACATTTAGTCTAAAATCACCTCATGCATCCAATACAATTTTTTGCTTTTTTGATTTTTACCATCATCGCTTTCTGGGGAGTGCTCCAATCAGGCGCAGCTTTATTAGTGCCTGTCCTCTTTGTCTTTGTCGGGATCCCTTTGATTGATTTTTTGGTCGGTGCCGATAAACGAAATCCAAATACAGAAGAAGAAAAAAGTTGGAAGCGCGAGAAGGTGTGGGGACCAGCACTTTATTTTTACGCTGTCACTCATTTCGCCTTGCTGGTTGTTGCCGTGTTTGCCGTACTAGAGATGAATAGCTGGATAAATATTTTGGGAACGGCCTTGGTTGTTGGGCTCTATACCGGAGGAATGGGAATCACTGTTGCCCATGAACTTTGCCATAAAAAAGAATTGTTACCTCGAACAGTCGCGGATTTTTTATTAGCTTCAGTTTGGTATCAACATTTTGCAGTTGAGCATGTGAGAGGTCATCACTTGATGGTTTCTACTCCAGAAGATCCTGCCAGTGCGCGCTCGGGTGAGAACGTCTACGCATTCATCATTCGCTCAGTGGTAGGGAGTTTTATTCATGCGATGAAAATTGATAAGAGCAAAGTTTTGTATGGTGTCGGCTTGGCCATTCTCTTTACAGTGGGTACAGCTTTTCTTGGAGTGAATGTTTTAGTGTTTTTCTTATGTCAGGCGATTGTAGCTTTTGTTTTACTAGAGATGGTGAATTATCTGGAACACTATGGACTCTCGCGGAAACCATTGGGTAACGGTCGCTATGAAAAAGTGACGCCAATTCATTCATGGAATTCGGCTCATAAATTTTCCAATCTTTTGTTATTTAATCTGCAACGTCACAGCGATCATCATGCCCTGGCCCATCTGCCGTACACTGTCCTAAAACATCACGAAGATGCCCCACAGCTGCCATCTGGTTATCCAGGAATGATACTTTTAGCACTCATTCCCCCTGTTTGGTTTAAGGTGATGGATCCAAAGGTGTTGAGCTGGCGAGAGCGCTATACGTCTACTTCGGCATAAATGGGTAAGTGATCTGACAGATCTTTCCATGGGCCATCATTGAGCACCATTCCTTGCACTGGAATAGCATTTTTTAAATAAACGCGATCTAGTGGCAGTCTTGGCATAAAGCAGGGGAAAGTACGTGCGTGTTTTCCATATAACTGGTGAAAGAGTTCAGTAGCACCAAGCCCATTGCGCATAATGGGATCAAGACGCAAAAGCCAGTCATTGAAATCGCCAACAAGAATTAATGGGGCGTCTTGAGGGATTTTTTCATTTATATAATTCTGCATCAGCTTGGCTTGCTTCACACGAGCACCATGAAACAGATTGATATGAGTATTCATCATATGAAAGGTGCGATTTTCTTCAGGTAGATAAATCTCAGCATGGAGCATGCCCCGCATTTCTGACTTATCTAAGGATAAATTGAGGTTATGCCAGTACTTGATGGGATACTTCGACAGAAGAGCATTCCCATGATGGCCAAGAGGGTAGACAGCATTTTTACCGTAAGCATGATGTGGCCACATAGTGTCTGCTAAAAATTCAAACTGTGCCTCTAGGGGCCACTCATTGACTTTCTTTTTAAGTTTCTCATGCTCGCCTTGCACTTCCTGCAAACACACGATATCCGGCGCAAGCATTCTGATGGATTGTTTTATCCTACCGAGCACGAAGCGACGATTGAAGATATCGAAGCCTTTATGAATGTTGTAGGTGAGGATTTTTAGGCGCATATTAATTCCAATATCTAAAAAGAAAAACGAATCGACAGAAAATTTTTATCCACCAAGGACGTGCGTCTAAGGTGTGCTGGGTTACTGCTCGAGAATGATGTTGTTGGTCTTCAAAGTTTTTTTCAAGCAGCTTTTTATTATCTGGATGTTGAATACGTATATCAACTTCGAGGTCATGCATGAAACTGCGATAATTGAGATTGGTGGAACCGACAGTCACCCAGTCATCAATGAAATAATTTTTAGCGTGAATGACGGTTGGGTCATATTCAAAAATCTTGACCCCTGCTTTTACGAGCTCATGGTGATAATAGGTTTGCAAGAGTGCGTAGTAGAACACATCACTTTTGGTAGAAAGGAGGATGCGAACATCTACACCACGCTTGGCTGCTTCTTTAAGCAGACGAATAATTCGCCGCTTGGGTTGAAAGTAGCCAGTTGAAAGCCAGATGCGACGGCGAGATTTCTTAATGCGTTTAAGAAAATCTTTGTAGAGAGATCTTCTTAAGCGAAAGTCTTGATTGAGTCGGATGTCGGGATGATTGAAACGAATGAAGCGCTTCTTAGGCATTTTGCGACGGTATCTAAAAAAGGCCTGAATGCCCCAGTTCTTCATTAGCGAGAGAATAAATAGCGGTGCTATCCAGCCCGTAAGTCGAAGGCCGATGTCGTGCCATGCTTCGTCCTGGTTGTATTCTTTTGAGTGATCCGTAGTAATGTTAAAGCTGCCGGTATAAGCGGTTCGTTCATCAATGGTGATGATCTTGCGATGGTTACGTCGATTGATACCAACTAAGCGTTTGAGAAAGACCTCTCCAACGCGAAAAACATCACTTAAGTGATCATAAGAGAATGTCCACGGGTGTGGGTTGTAGATTTTGATCCTAATGTTGGGATGATATTCACGGTGTTGAACTTTTTGCGTAAAGCGATGTGAGCCCACTCCATCAACCATCAGATAAACACGAACACCTCTTTCGGCAGCTCGATTAAGTGATTGAAAGAAACGTTCGCCTAATGGATCATCCGCGAAAATAAATACTTCTACCGTCACTAACGATTGTGCTTTATCGATATCGCGCAAGATATCTGCATAGAATTCATCACCATCAAAATACAACTGCTCGGTTGTCCATAATGGTGGTAAACCCGCGCGACGAAAAACGTAGGGTGGAAGTTCGGCCATAGCCACATATTCTAGCACTTTCAGTGTCTTTTGCAGTTTTCTGAGTGAAATGCTCTGTAATTAAGTTGAGCTTGGGCCATTTTTGACGATGCCGATAAGTAATCAAAAGGACTTATGCTATGCCGATGAATAAAGAGATCTTTGTTGGTCTTGTGAGAAACGCAGTTTCAAACGAAGTGAGTGATATTCATTTGCGGCAGGATGAAAAACCATCTTTTCGTTTACGTGGTGATTTGGTGACAGTGAAGATGGAACCACTAACTGATGCTGACATGAGGGCAATTTGCCAAGTCATCATCAAGGATGAGGATATCCTCGCAAAGCTCGCTAAAGATAAACTCAAAGAATACGACGGATCTTATGCAATACCCGGTGTCTGTCGTGTGCGAATAAATTTCATGCGCTATCAAGGCAAAATGGGTCTTATCCTGCGAATTATTTCTGACAAAATTCCTACCTCTGACGAGCTTGGTCTACCTGAGGCTATTAACAAAATTGCTTCCGCTGGCCAGGGACTAGTTTTGGTAACAGGTGCTACAGGCTCAGGTAAAAGTTCGACTCTGGCAGCTATGATTAACTATATTAACCGTACTCAGCCTGTGCATATCTTGACCCTAGAAGATCCTGTTGAGTTCGTGCATCAGACAATCAAGGCTCGCATCACTCAGCGAGAGGTTGGCCAGGATACAGAGGACTTTGCTTCGGCTTTGAGAGCGGCGCTTCGACAGGATCCAGATATCATCCTGATCGGTGAGATGCGTGATGCTGAAACGATTGGTATCGCCATTAAAGCTGCTGAAACTGGGCACTTAGTCTTTGGAACGGTTCACACGACAGATGCTCTGTCTACCATTGGCCGTTTGATTTCCATGTTCCCACCCGAAGAACAGCATGCGGTTCGTCAGCGTATTGCCGACAACCTATACGCCACTGTCAGCCAACGATTAGTTAAAAAATCTGATGGTAAGGGTAGGATTGCTGTTCAAGAAATCATGGTGAACAATCCAGGGATTCGCGAAGCCATTCAGGTGGCAGACAAAACGGTAGAAATCTACACCTACATCGAGAAGCGTTCCAACGGAATGCAGACCTTTGACCAGCACCTGACCGATCTCTACAAAAAGGGGATGGTGACTCTGGAAGAGGCGCGCTCAAATGCATCCAAGCCGGATGATTTCGAGCGAAACTTGATGTTCGCCGAAGAGTAAGCAAAATAGTCGGACATTACATTCTCTTCACGGTATTCGCAGAGTCGCGCTAACATAAAGGAAACAATCCCCAAGGATTTCCTTTCATGCGTTACGCTCCAGAAAAGGCTCAGCCTTACTTGTTCCATCAAGTCATGCAATTGTTCAAAACAATGCTTCTTATTGCATTCATATTGTTGGTGAGCCGTTTGGTCTTTGTTAGTCAGTACAGTGAACTTGTCGTGCTGAAAAAAAATATCGATCTTACCGTTCGCTCATTCTTGTTAGGGCTACGCTACGATCTCATTTGTGCAGCCTACATCCTGGCGATACCTTATATCATAACGTGTATTGGCTTCATCTTCCCGCGAGATGGTTATTTAAGATTCATTCCATGGTTTCATCGAGTTTGGATTTTCTTTTTTATTTGTGTTTTACTCATCGTCTCTCTCGCTGATCTGAGTTTCTATTCATACTTCCAAGATCATTTAAACGTAATATTCTTAACGCTCCTTGAAAGTGATACTCAAACTCTTTTGAGCTCTATTCATAAAAAAAATAACCTATACGTGTGGATACCAGGCCTGCTCGTTTTTCTTGGTCTCATCGCTTGGGTATTGAGTCGCTGGTTTAAGCGCGAAAGGATCGATTTATTTTATGCTCAGCCTTTGGCAAAAGAGGAATTGAGTTTAGTGCTTACTGCTGGAGTCGTGATTCTCGTTTTCTTGGGCAGAGGTAATTTAGCTCGCATGCCACTTTCAATAGAAGATTCTTACATTAGTGATCTAGAATCGATTAATGAATTAAGCGTCAATGGTGTCATTGCACTTAATCGCTCAATAAGAATTAAGCGCACGACTAGAAGTGAAGACCAGCGCTATCTTTCCCTTGAAGGCTATCAGCAACTCACTCCGGCGGTAACAGATATGCTGTCATACCGCGGCCGAATTCCACCTTCAGAGGGTTGGACAGGTCTTGAAAATTTAAAAATGACTACGGCCTTAAATGAAACAGTAAAGTCAGCGCCTCCACACGTAATTGTGATGGTGGTAAGAAATTTCGCAACCATGTGGTGGGACTTTAATCTTCCCGTAGTTGAAGAATTGAAGACACATACAACTGAGGACTTTTTCTTTCCAAATTTCTTAGCAAGTGAAAGCGGAACAATTGGTAGCATCGATGCTCTCACCAGTGGTTTGCCTCTAAGACCTGGAGCTCGTTTTCTATCTGAAAGCCAATACATGCGTACTCAGATTGCGAGTGGAAGTCATTTGCCTTACAAAAATGCAGGCTACACAACACGATTTGTCTATGGCGGAAAGTTAGGATGGAGACAGTTGGGTGGCTATTTACAAGTACAAGGTTGGGATCGACTTGAAGGAGCCGATCAAATTGCAAGAGAGCTTGATCTTTATCAAGTGAAAGAAAGTGATCGGGAAAGTGATCTTGGAGTTTTTGATGAACACCTCTTCGAATATGTACAAAAAGAGTTAAGTCGCGCTACTACGCCACAATTCTTTTTTATTATCACGACAACATCGCAGCCTCCATTTGACTTGCCAACGAGCTTTAAGCCTAAAGGCCTCAGTCGCTTAGGACAAGGAGATCAAAAGAAGTTTGGTCGATCTACAAGTGAAGTTTTAGATCTTGCTAAAAGTTTGCAGTATTCAACGCAAAAACTTTCAGCTTTTCTCACCCAAGTTAAGACAAATGAGCAGACAAAAAATTCAGTAATTGCTGTAACGGGAGACCATTCGTTTTGGGTGGGACGTAGCAAGGGACGGGAGAATTTAGCGCAAAAGCTAGGTGTTCCATTCTATCTTCATTTACCTGAGGCCCTCCGTCCAAAAGAGTGGAATCAGCAAAACTGGGGATCACATGTTGATATCATGCCAACTTTGTATGAGCTCACCTTGTCTGAGATGAGTTATTGGGGGTTTGGTCAGAGCATGTTTAAGCCGAAAGGTGCAGCTTTGAATGCTCATAATGTCGTAATGAATAGTGAAGGGGCGTGGGTAGGTGAGTCGCCCTATTGTTGGAAAGATGCAGAGGCTAAAACGCTGGAGCGCTGTCAGCCATCAGAGGGACTATTAACACTTAGAAAATTTAAGAAGGCGGCCATCGGTTTAACTGATGAGTTCTTACGATCTCAGGCCTCAGGTCAAATAGGCCTTCTGCCTTAGGAAATGATCGGCAATAACAATTTTTGCCATCGCCTCTACTACTGGCAACACTCGAGGGAGAAGACAAGGATCGTGACGACCTTCTTTGGCTTTCTCTCCCAATGTCGATGGTGCTTTAAAGGCAACTCTTAAAGTGAGATCACCTCCGTTGGTTATGCCGCCCTCCATGCCACCAAAGTGACTCGGATCTTTTGAAAGCTCACTACCGGGAATTTCTGTGGCAGCAAAACCTGAACCGATTTCAATTCCAAGACAGCCTGGAAGTG
>JBIKNE010000425.1:0-2735 GCA_044358855.1 Bacteriovoracaceae bacterium
GAAAGAAACAACTGAAGTCAAAGCAACTGCTGAGACAAAAACTACGGACGAGGCCGATGAAGTTATTACTAACCGTAAGCTTCGTGCTGAGTCTGGCTCACTCTCTAAGTGGAGTGCTTCAACATCGTTCGATTACTCAGGTGGTTCAGTCGCTGACCCTCTCAACCCAGAGCGCCCGAACATCACTGCGGGACGCGACGTTTTGACCTTCCAAAACTTCTCAGGCTCACTCGGTATCCGCTACCGTATCTCTACTTTCGATAGCATCACTGCTAGTACTGGATTCTTCATCAGCACTCCTTTCCACGACAAACTTCGCAATTCTTCTCGCGATCCAGTTCGTAAGAAAGCCTTTGATGATACTAACCGTGAATTGAACGTAAACGATCCAGCTGTTCGTTACACTCACCTTCATAAAATCTTTGGTGTTCAGTCAGTGACAACTGTTTCTGGTACTTTGATCACTAACAACCAGCTTGAAGAAGCTGGCTACGAGTCTTACTGGGATATCAGCCAAAACTTCCTTTACGATATCGGCAAGACAGGTGCTTCAGTTGGTGTTCTTTTGGCCTACGGCTTCTACACTCACAGCAAAGATGATGATTCTCTCGCGACAAACAACGCGGGTCTTTACCCAATGGCAGAGTACGTTATTAACGATACTTTCAACCTACGTACAATTTTTGGCCAGTGGGTTTATCAGCAAGACAAGAGCTTGGATCACAACACTTGGGACAAACTTAAAGTTTACCAATCAGTTGGTTTAGGAATTTCTGTGACTCGTGATATTTTCCTCTACCCAAATATCCAGTTCATTCCATCTGATATCCGTTCTGACCGTACAAACATCGCCATCAGCGCGAGTGTTAACGTCTTCTAGAAATAAAAAAGCCTCCCGCAAGGGAGGCTTTCTTTTTGCCTATCATTCTCTAATTTCAAGCCCTCAAATTCGACCGTTCAGTCCGAAACTTAGATCAGTTTCCATTGCCACGATCTCTTGAGGACGCCTCGTGCACACTGCGTTTGATGATTGAATCATCCTGGCATGAATCTTATTACTTAAACTGTTCTGTGCGCCAGGATGAGACGGTCGAATTTGAGTGCTGCGTTTCTTCAACACTCAATTCGACCGTTCATTAATTAGAACTTGTACGTGGCACCCGCATAGAAGTTGCGTCCCATCATCGGCAAGATCCCTGAGGCCATGATGCGTGAGTAATACGTCTTATCCAAAAGATTGTTAATCGCTCCATTCACCGACCAGTTTTGACCGATGCGCGCCTCTGCCAAGAGATCAAACACTTGGTACGAAGGAATGTAGCGATCATCGCTTTCAGCATCATCAGCATAGTGACCAGTTAAGTAAGTTGCGAGTAATGACGTGCGCCACTTCTCACCGTGCTTGTAGATAGCACCATACTTAACTGTTAGTGGTGGCGAGTACATGGTGCGATTACCGTTGTTTGTGCCCTTCAAGAACTGAGCATCAAGGAAGTTCGCATTCGCATATAGATCAAGAGCATGAACGTTGTGTGAAAGAACATTCTTGTGAGTAAGCGATGCCTCAACGCCGCGGTAGCGTGCTGAGCGACCATTGGTAATCGTGTTCCCTGTGGTCACGATTTGATTTTGGTAATGGACCCAGTAACCTGACACATCCCAATTCCAACGAGTCACATCGCCGCGGTAGCCGAGTTCGTAATTATAAACATAAGAAGGAGCAAGATCGCCTTTCACTTCAGTCAAAGGATTGGCCTGAGCGAGAACAGTTCCAAATGCAACAGGCTTAAAGCCTTGCGACACGTTTGCGTAGGCCTGCGAGCTAGCGGTGACATCATAACTTGTTCCAAGTCCGCCAAGGAATACATTAAAAGTCTCAGACCTTTTTCTGTCATCGATAAAGTTTTCCGTCGTAACAGTAATATTCTCCATTCGAACGCCCGGAACGATCGCCCACTTACCGAAGGCAAAACGGTTCTCAGCAAACAGCGCCAACACGCGGCTATCGTTTTGCGTTCTCCCTGTGCGATCTCCACGGATACTTTGGCGATCCTGGCCTGTCCAAGAGGTTTGGAGAGTATTGGCATTGTAACTTAAAACACCGGCCGTCAGAGTGTTTTCGTTTTCACTCATTTTCCAGTCGTGGCGCAATCGTGACTCAAAATTCAATCCATGAGTATTTCTATCTACGTTTGAAGATTTATCTTCTGTAGGAATCGTTCCGAATGTTGAACCCGTCGTGTTCTGAGTATTTGAATAGCGTTTGTACGTTGAAGCCCAAAGTGTTGATTCAAGTGTCGTGTTAGTGTTGAGTTTTTGCTCATAACCTAAAGAAGTAAATGCGCGAGCAATTTTTAAACGATCGTGCATACGTGTCGTCTTACGATTATCGCCTTCACCATCCCAGCAATTGGCATTCACGGCACCACAATTACGTGTCATTCCACCGGCCTGACCGAAATCAGAATCATAGCCTTGAACTGAAACCTTAAAGACATTGCCGTTATCTAAATACGTGTGAGTTTTAAGTTGTAAATTGTGCGCCCAAAAATCCGCGTTATCGCGCTGGTAACCATCACCTTTCTTACCGTAATATCCACCCCAATAAGCTGTCTTGCCTTTAACTCCTTTAACCGAGTTATTAGTCGTCATTAAATTGTAGCTACCGTAGTTAACGCCGACTTTCCCTCCAAACGGAGTTTCACGAGTCAGACGTGGTGAGAGAAAATTCACTG
>JBIKNE010000426.1:0-2732 GCA_044358855.1 Bacteriovoracaceae bacterium
TCGTTTGAATGCGCTCCCATCTGCATATTCGGCATGTAATCGAGATAATGAATGGTGCTGATGGTGACCGCAAACCAATTAATATTTTCTGGTGAAAACTTTGCGAAGTAATCAGTCGGCTTTTTTTTCCAAAACAGAATCATGCCCAGCTCTGTTTTAAAAAGTTCATAAGACTTGCCGTATCTTTTTCAACTTGAAAGAGATCCATCTGCTCTTGGGTGTAGTAACCATCTTCTACCGCGCGAGCAAACCACTGCAAAAGACCATCGTAATAGCCGTCATGATTATAAATCACGATGGGTTTTTCATGCTCACCCAGTTGCTTCCAAGTGAGGATCTCAAAAAATTCATCCATGGTGCCAATGCCACCAGGAAGAATAATGAAGGCATCCGATTTGTCATACATCATGCGCTTTCGGGTATGCATGTCTTCCACGATGTGGAGATGTTTCAGTCCCGTATGGCCCACTTCCCACTCCATCAGACGACGCGGAATCACACCGACCACTTCACCACCCAAACGCAGCATCTCATCGGCGAGCACACCCATGATGCCGACCTTGCCACCACCATAGACCAAACCCCATTTCTCTTTATGAAAAGCCTGCATGAGATCAACGGCCACTTCTTTGCGAGAAGTTCTCACACCTAGTCGGGCCCCGCAAAAGACGGCGATCTTTTTCATACGTTTCCTTGTCTCAATTTTTTCATTTTGCGTCTCATCCACCAGAACTCGATCACCATGAAGGTACCAAAGCTCATGTACTGTCCGCCGGTTTTCCAGAATGCCCACTGCGCGGTGGTTCCCCAAATTGACCAATAGGCCATGAAGGTGCCGAAGCAAAACATGAAGCCAATCACATGACGTTCGAAATCTCTCAGCCACTCTTGTGGGAAAGGCCAGGGTTTTCCCATGTCTCTCATCGCTTCTTCTAACATCGTTTTGCCCTTGGCCTGATTGAAGGTAAGCCAAGTACCGCAGATGTAGCCGGTCATGGTGGGTTGCAATTTGAACCAGACGCCTTCGCGGGCAAATATTGCGAGGAGACCTAACAAAAAGATAATGCCGAAATTGAGGCGTGAGATGGTGTGAACTTTGCCGGTGTAGAGTTTTTCCACGACGACTTCGAGAACCGCGAGTCCCATACCCACACTTAAAGCAATATGAAGAGGTTGTGTTTCTTCCAGCCACCAATAAGCGAGTGCCGGAAGAAAAGAGAGGAAGTGTAAAACCTGAGGTTTATTTTGGGACATGGCGAGAAGTCTACGCCATCTTTCGCTCTTTTTCCTCACAGTATGCAGCGTAATCTAGGATAAATTCACTGGGCTCCAAGATTTCCACATAGTTTTCCATCTGCATTAACCACTCAAAAATCTCTTCACCCGGCTCAACCCAGGCGGCCCAAATGAGATCGCCTTCGGGGTTCGTGATGAGACAGGGTTTACCTAAAAATTGGTAGTCCGGCATGAGCTGAAAGCGCTCTGGATTTTTGATTTTTAAAACGAGGCGCGTTTCATTATCGGCCATGGCACGAAGGGCGCGGATAAAATCGGCGACATCATGAAAATTAGCGCGAGCGGCTTTGATTTTTCCGGCACGCTTAATATTTTGCACTTCACTCAAACGCAAAGATAAGAGTCCATGGTCATGGGTTTCTTCTGCGACGAGGGATAACTCCCCTTCGAGGTAAGCGAGTTTGCACGGAATCAATGTCATCAATTTGCCAGTCGTGCACTCGATGAGAATTGTTTCTTTCTCTAGAAGACACTCTTCGATCAAACGGATTTTGTGCTCAGTGAATTCATCGACTGAACCGACTAAATGAGGTCCCGTCGCCGTTTCAATTTCTTGCCAGCGCTGACGAAGTTGCACATAAACCGGATAGGCCGGGTGTTGTCGTTGTTGTTTTAAAATCGGCACGATCATCGACTTCATTTCAGGCGTCGCCTCTTGCACCATGTGCTCAAGGGCATGGGTTAATTGGCACCAATAGGCCCAATTCCACACTTGGAATACATCATCGACTTCACCGGTTTGGGCCATCAATTCGTGCTGAGAATCGTTTAAAGTGACCATCAGCTTACGTGCCTGAGGAAGTGGAATAGAGAGCTTATTCGCTACCTCTTCCCAGCTACTTTCCTTAATCATTTCAGTAAATTGCGCCAACTTCTGAAAAGCATCTGCATTCAATTTCAACGGCTTCATACGTTCCTTTATGGTTCTTGATTAAATTGATCGGCTTTTCCGTAAAGAACTTGAGTTCCTTTTTGCGCGAAGCCTGAGATAATAAGCGCATGTTTGCGAAATTGCTGTCCATGAACCCCATGCTTGGACTGGGAATATTGATGCTTCTGACCGTTGCCATTAGTTCTACTGGCTACATACCTATGTTCAATAATCCCAAACTCAAACCCACCTCCTGCCGGGCGGCGCTGGTTAAGTTAGAAAAAAATCTGCCGCAGAACTGGAAGATGATTTGCAACGATAACAACCTCGAAGTTGTCATCCGTGAAATGCAGGTCGGTGATAACGAAAAGGATTTTCGTGCGGCACTCTATCGTCAACTTGCCAATTATCTGGTTGAGATTGCCCGTCGCTCTGAAATAGATATTTTAGAAAAGGTCTTTATTATCACCGTTAAGATTGAACATTCCAAAATGGAAATTAGAGCGGCCACAGAAGGTCAGTACATTGTGAAGCTGGCGACGCTGAATTCAAATCAATTTGTGAT
>JBIKNE010000034.1:0-10249 GCA_044358855.1 Bacteriovoracaceae bacterium
GCAACAGACATTGATACATTAAAGCCTAATCGTTTCAATTGCAACAATTATTTGCTCAATTTGCAGAAAACCCCCAAAGCTGCTAGTATTTCAATATGGTAGACACCCGTTTTTCGCTATCTTTACAAATCATGATGACCCTGGCCCACCATGGCGAGGAGCTGATGAATTCTGCGCAACTGGCAAAGATTCTCAAATCTAACCCCACTTTTATTCGTAAGCTTACAGCGCGTTTGGTTGAGGCAGATTTGGTGACAAGTTTTCGCGGAAAGGCCGGTGGAATAAAACTAGCACAAAAGCCCAATTCAATTTGTCTCAAGCAGATCTATGCCGCCGCCACCGAACAAAAATCACTGATGTCTTGTCATAGTAAACCGGTCATTAAAGCATGTCCCGTGAGTTGCTGTATCGAAGATGTATTGAACGAAGTGGTTGATGGCATCAATCACGCCACTCTTCAGTATCTGCAGAAAAAGACCTTGGCGGATATGATGAAGCAGGTTCAGTAAGTTATTTTTTCATCTGTCGTGATTGGCGATAAACTTGTCCGGCGAGCGCTTGGCCGAATGGCAAAAAGCGATAAAGGCCAGTCATCACTTTTCCGCTGATGGTGGGAACAATCTCGCGCTCCCCTTTCAAAACTCCATGCACAATCTCTTTAGCGCACTCAGAAGGCGTGGTCGCAAAACGCTGTAATTCTTTTGGTAGGCCATACTCAGAGCCCACTTGCATAATATCGGTTTGCACGAAGCCTGGAGTCACTAAAGTGGTAGCGGCCAGTGAGCGTTTAAAATCCAGCTCCATTTGAACAGCGCGAGTAAATCCCACCACCGCATGTTTGCTGGCAACATAAGAACTCATATCGCCATTCGGAATGAGTCCCGCCGCTGAGGCCATGTTAACGACAGTCCCGCCAGTCTGCTCAAAAACTTTCAGCCAAAAGCGTGTCGCCGTCACCACAGCATTAAAATTAACCGCCATCACACTAGAGAATTTTTCGGCGGGTACTTCTAGGAAGGGACCAAGAGCGGCAATGCCCGCATTATTGACCCAGATGGAGAGTTCAGGAAAGCGCTCGCGGATTTTCTGGTAAGTCGCTATCGCCGCTTGATCATCAGTCACATCCAGCTGGAAATATTCGATGCCCGCGAGAGGTTCAGGACTCAAATCAAGTCCCACCACCTGGTAATTGGCACGAGCGAACTCCAAGGCGAGTGCCTGGCCTATGCCACCTTTAACGCCCGTAATGCCTACAATCTTTGTTGTCATAGAGGCATATTACCATGAGAGATTGATGACTTGGCAAAGTCACCGTGAATGGGACTACAATAGTGTATGCGAGCTAAAATCACCGCCCGTAAGCCCCAATTTCAGTTTGATGCCGATGTGCCCAAGCATTGGATTCAAGACGCCCCATTTCGCACTCACTTATGCAACAGTTTTACTCTGCTTTTTCCGACCGGTGAGAAGTTCTTTATCCGTTCACTGCAAAAGTTTGTGCCGGCAATTAAAGACGAGCAATTACTACAAGACGCTAAGCTCTTTATCCGCCAAGAAGCGCAACACGCGCTTGAGCACGATAAATTTCTTACAAATCTAAGAGAGCAGGGTTATGACATCGACAATACTCTGCGCCTCGTTGAAGAAGTCATTACTAAGTTTGTAGAAAATAAAACTAGTGATGAGTTTCGCTTGGCACTGACCGCTGGCTTTGAGCATCTCACATCACTCTTGGCCGAGATTGGCCTAGAAGAAAACTTTTTCGAGAAGGCCCATCCACAAATGAAGGCCCTTTTTGAATGGCACGCCTTAGAAGAAATTGAGCATCGCTCAGTCGCCTTTGATGTGCTTCAAAATATTGATAAAAATTATCTTCGTCGAGTAGCAGGATTGATGTCGGCCTATATGATTTTGTCGGGACTGACGGGTTATGTGACGGCGAATCTCTTGTGGCAAGATCGTTTGTTGTTAAAGCGTAAAACCATTCAAGAAGCACTCGATGTTTTTGTTTTGCAAAACCGACTGCTACCTAAAGCAATGGGCATCTTTGCTCGCTATCTTAAACCACGCTTTCATCCTGGTGAACAGGCCCATCTTGAGGCCCTCATTCAGCGCCTCTTTCCTGAACGTGAACCCGGTGTTGCTTAATGGCGACACTTGCTACCTTTAAGGCGAATCAACGTCTCGCTTACGAATCACTGCAATTTGCTCGCGCTCGCCTTTTTGCCGGTATGACCGAAATTGAAGCCGCGCAGATTATAGAGAAATTTTTTATCGACCGTGAGCAGCCGCTTTTTTTTCATCGCCCTTTTGCTTGGTTTGGTGATCGCACCGCCTTCAAAGGTTTTAAACGCCCCAGTCTTCCAAGCTTCAAAGCTCCTCTGCCCCACGCCGGTATCGAATTTATGCCGACCAAAAAAATTTTAGAAGACGGCATGGCCGTCACACTTGATGTGGCGCCAGCGATTGATGGAGTCGCTGTTGATATCGGCTACAGTTTTAGTTTTGGTAATAACCCAGCAGTGACTCAAGCGCGCAGAGATCTCAAAGAATTTCGTGGGCTCATTCTAGATGCCGCTCGCGAACACGTGGCGATCAAAGAGATCTATCGACGAGTGGAAGAATTGCTATTGAAAAAAAATTACCACAACTGCCATGCCCTCTACCCGCTGGGAGTTTTAGGTCATCGCATCGGCGAGCTTCCTCTCCAGAAATTACCCAAACTTAGTATTATGGGTTTTCATCCTCAGGCCTATGCCTATCTATTAAAAGAGCGCTTCCTGGGGCCTGCTATCATGACGGCCGATGAGACACGCCCACTGACTAATGGCCTGTGGGCGATTGAGCCGCATTTTGGTAACACAGAGTTTGGTGTCAAATTTGAAGAAATACTGGTGGTGACTCCAGACAATATCTATTGGCTAGATGATGATCTTCCGCACGTGACTGAAGTCGATTAATTCTTAGGCGCACTTCCAAAACAAACGCGTCCTAACTCACCTTTGCGAAACTCTGCGAGCACCAGTTTATACACACGATCTAAATCGGGCAGACCCTTCTGCTTAATGCAACCACGAACGGTAGCGATTTTCACCAGCACGTCGTCAACATTCATATCCGCCGTATCAAGCTTGTAGCGCTCCATAAATTCTTTAGCAGGAATTGAGAGAAGATGCTTAATCAAAAAATGTGTGGTGGTTTGCTCATCGGCAATATCATCAGGAATTGCGTGAATGGCACTCAACCACAGTCCGTGCTCAGGAATGCCAATCATAGGGGGCATGACTCCGGGAGTATCGAGGAGTTCAACGCCTTCTTCGGCAATAATCCACTGCTGCCTCTGCGTCTCACCTGGCTTATCGGCCACTTTCACCGCAGATTTGTTGGCGAGTTGATTGATGATGGTCGATTTACCAGTGTTGGGGAGTCCCACGATCATGAGGCGAATTTTGCTTTTGGTTTCGACATAATCGGGATTAGAAATTTTGCGATTGGCCTCCACAATTTTGCGCGCCTGTTGCACGACTTTTTTCATGGCGTGCTTATCAAAGCAATTAACAAAGACAAAGGGCTCACCTTGTTTCTCAAACCACTTTTCCCACTCATCCATCTGTTTGCGATCAGCGAGATTGGCCTTGTTCAACACAATCACGCGTGGTTTTCCACCCATCACTTCTTGCATGGCCCCGTTGCCCGAGACGAGGGGAACACGGGCATCGCGGATCTCAAGAATGACATCCACCATCGCAAGCTTCTGCTTAATCTCACGTAAAGCTTTCGCCATGTGGCCCGGGAACCAATTAAATAAGGCCCGCGAAGGGCCGCTCGGATCATTTTCTCTTTTCATGGCCCATTACTAGCATAGACAACTACAGATGGCCTAGATTTAAGCATCTAAAGCTAACTTAGTAGATTTACGTGCACACTCTTTCAGCTGGTATAATACCCATATGAGCAGCTTCAAAGTCTATACTGGCCAAGGGGATGGGGCGACGCCAGCGGGTTACTATCGTGAACCAGCGCCTGCGAAAATTGATCCCAATTCTGAAGAGAGTCTGGAAATGTGGGAGAAATCCCTCATGCTCTCGCGCGCAGAACTTAAAGAGGCGATCAAAAAATATGGCCTGGTGGTGCGCGATATTCGCCGGGGACTCGTGAACGAAAAAGAAGACGCCGCTTAAGTTTTATCGTAGTGTTTTCCTACCATGTATACGCTGCGTCCCTATCAACTTGAAGCAGTTGAAAACACCATTAAGTATTTTCAAAAAAAACGCGATCCTGCCATGATCGTGCTGCCTACCGGCGCGGGAAAAAGTCTAGTCATTGCCGAGCTCGCCAAAATTGCTAAAGGCCGTGTGTTGATTTTAGCGCACGTCAAAGAATTGGTTGAGCAGAACTTTCATAAGTATCAAAGCTGGGGATTAGCAGCGGGTATTTTTTCCGCCAGTCTGGGCAAAAAAGATTTTGATCAGAAGGCCATTTTTGGCAGCATTCAATCGGTTGCCCGCGCGCCGGATGAGTTTTTTCAAGACTTCTCACTTCTGATTATTGATGAATGCCATCGAGTCGCTGAAGAAGGTGCGACTCAGTATCAAGAAGTTATTCAAAAACTCAAAAACTTAAATCCCAACCTTTGCATTCTAGGACTGACCGCCACTCCTTATCGTTTAGGCCTTGGATGGATCTATGAGTACTCCCACAACGGAGAAATCAAAACCGAGCAGCCGCGTTTTTTTAAGCAGTGTGTTTTTGAACTACCCTTGAGCTACATGATTAAAAATCACTTTCTCACGCAACCCGTGAAAGTTGATTTACCGGTGACTTGTTATGATTTCTCGGAGCTCACTGAGAAAAACCGCATGTACACACTAGCGGAAGTGGAAGAACTCCTCAGAAGCCAAAAAAGACTCACGCCTTTGATCGTAAATAATATCGTCGACATCACTGAGCGCTTTAAGCGCCAAGGTGTGATGATTTTCGCTAGCACCATTAAACACGCCGAAGAAATTTTAAGTTATCTGCCCGAAGGGGAAGCCAAGCTCGTGGTGGGCGATACCGAGATGAAGGATCGCAACCAAATCATTGAAGACTTTAAAGGCCGCCAATTTAAATACCTCGTCAATGTTTCAGTTCTGACTACCGGCTTTGATGCCCCCCATGTGGATGTTATCGCTATTTTGCGACCGACCGAATCCAACGGTCTCTATCAACAAATCGTCGGCCGCGGACTTCGCCTTGATCCAGGAAAAATGGATTGCTACATCCTTGACTACACCGGCATGGGGCATAATCTCTTCACTCCTGAGATCAGTGATAAAAAACCCGCCAAAGATTCTGTGCCCGTGACGATTTATTGTCCGCAATGTGGCTTTGATAATAGCTTTTGGGGACTGGTTGATTTTGAAGGTGAGATCATTGAGCACTATGGCCGCAAATGCCGAGGCGCCAAACATGATCCGCAGACGCTTAAAATTACCCCTTGTGGATTCCGCTTTAGACTAAAGCTCTGCCATGCCTGCGGCAGTGAAAATGATATTACTGCCAAGTCCTGTGAAAAATGTCAGACGACGCTGATTGATGCTGATGCCAAACTTAAACAGGCGAAACTCTCCAAGAACGCCCACGTCTTAAGCCCTGTCGACATTACTTTCGATGAGCGCTTGGATAAAAATGGCAATCCCTACCTAGAAGTTCGCTACTACGATGCCGACGCTCAGTATATTAGCGAGGCGCATTTCTTTAGTAACTCTCCCTCGCTGAAAAAATTTAATATCAACTTTTTACGTTCTCACTTAAAGCGGCCGGAATTACAAATTGAAATCACTGCGCCCAAAGACGTCATCAAATACAAAAAAGCGCTGCGACTCCCCTCTTTTATCATTGCTCGCAAGCAAGAGAAGTATTGGCGAATAACTGAAAAGGTTTTTGCGGAAGAGCTTTAATACTCAATTCACCCGTCTCATTCTGGCGCACAACACTCATTTAGATTCGACATGTACTGCCAGAATGATTCAAAATGAACCGTTAGAAAGCTTGAGGCGCCTTCAAGAAAATACGCAAAAGAAATTAAATTAAGCTTCAGTCTTTACGGGTGAATTGAGAAGAGGAAGAAGCTGCCCCCGAAGAGGCAGCTCCTAAAGAATCTAGAAACGATCGAGAGACATGACTTTGTTCCAAGCGGCAACAAAATCACGAACGAACTTTTGCTGACCATCACGAGCAGCATAAACTTCTGCGATAGCACGAAGCTCTGAGTGAGATCCAAAGATCAAATCCACCGGAGTCGCTGTCCATTTAGCAGCTCCTGATTTGCGATCAACACCTTCATACAAACCTTCTGTCGCTGACTTCTGCCACATGGTCGACATATCGAGTAGATTCACAAAGAAATCATTGCTCAAAGTTCCTGGCTTCTTCGTCAACACACCATGCTTCACACCGCCAGTATTAGCATCAAGCACACGCATACCACCCACCAAGACTGTCATTTCTGGAATAGTCAAAGTTAAGAGATTGGCGCGATCAACCAGTGCCACCGTTGGAGAGAGGAAGCTCTCTGAACTATAGTAGTTTCTGAAAGCATCGGCCTTAGGTTCTAGGAAAGCAAATGATTCGACATCGGTTTGTTCCTGAGAGGCATCCATGCGGCCCGGCTTAAATGGAACCTTCAAAGACATGCCCGCATTTTTTGCGGCCTTCTCAATTCCAACCACACCACCCAAAACGATCACGTCAGCGAGTGATACTTTGGCGCCGGTCTTATTGAAGTCACGCTGAATTTTCTCTAAGCGTGAAAGAACTTTTGCAACGACTGCAGGATCATTGGCCTCCCAATCTTTCTGTGGAGCTAAACGTAAGCGAGCACCGTTGGCACCACCACGCAAATCTGTACCACGGAATGATGCAGCTGATGCCCAAGCAGTACGCACCAGTTCAGAAACTGTTAGACCTGAGTTGGCGATATCATTTTTCAAGACGGCAATTTGAGCTTCGCCAATCAGAGCATGATTGACGGCAGGGATCGGGTCTTGCCAGATGAGGTTCTCTTTTGGAATTTCTTTGCCGATATAACGAGAACGCGGCCCCATATCACGGTGAGTGAGCTTGAACCACGCTTTAGCAAAGGCCAACTGGAAAGCTTTCGGATCATTCAAAAAACGTGTCGTAATTTTGCGATACTCAGGATCGACTTTCAAAGCAAGATCGGTGGTGAACATGATCGGTGCATGCTTCAACGACTTATCGTGAGCATCAGGAACTAAGTTGGCGCCTTGGCCATCGGCCGGAATCCACTGAGTGGCCCCAGCTGGGCTCTTGGTCTTCACCCAATCAAATTTATACAAGAGAGTTAGGTACTGGTGAGTCCAGCGAACAGGATTAATTGACCATGCTCCTTCCAGACCACTTGTTGTGGCATCTTTGCCCACACCGGTTCCACATTTATTTTTCCAACCAAAACCTTGCTCTTCAACCCCGGCCGCCGCAGGTTCAGCACCGATACACTTTTCTACTTTGCGAGCACCGTGTGCTTTACCAAAGGTGTGTCCACCCGCGATCAAGGCGACAGTCTCTTCATCATTCATTGCCATGCGACCGAAAGTTTCACGGATGTCATGAGCAGCTAATTGCGGATCAGGATTTCCGTTGGGGCCTTCCGGATTCACATAGATCAAACCCATCTGCACCGCGGCCAGTGGTTTTTGAAGTGTGTCAGCTTTGCGATTTGAATGATAGCGTTGATCCGCCATGAATTTGGCTTCTGGTCCCCAGTACACAAGATCGGCTTCCCAATCATCGGCGCGACCGCCGGCAAAGCCGTAAGTTTCAAAGCCCATGGATTCAAGAGCGACGTTACCCGTGAGCACCATCAAGTCGGCCCACGAAACACTCTTGCCGTATTTTTGTTTAACCGGCCACAAGAGGCGGCGAGCTTTATCCAAACTGGCGTTATCGGGCCAGCTATTGAGTGGTTCAAAACGCTGCTGGCCTCCACCTGCACCACCGCGACCGTCAGAGACGCGGTATGTACCGGCACTATGCCACGCCATACGAATGAAAAACGGACCGTAGTGGCCGTAGTCAGCAGGCCACCAGTCCTGTGAGTCTTTCATCAATTTTTCGATGTCAGCTTTGAGTTCTTTGTAATTCACTTTCTTAAACTCAGCGGCGTAGTTGAAATCCTTACCCATCGGATTGGATTTCTCTGAGTGCTGACGAAGTGGTGAGAGATCAAGTCGCTCTGGCCACCAAAACTGCACTGACTTATTGTCTACCGTAGCGGCAGCTTTATGCGACCCATGATGAGGCACCTCACTGGCACAGCCTGCGATTAACAACGCCAACGCTAGTGGCCCCGCTAATTTTTGCTTTTTATTAAGCATGAACTGACTCCTTTGAAGTTAAAAATTTAACAGTCTCCATTCTGCGCCCAAGATGCCTGCAGGTATATTCGATAAAATCTATGCTGCGATAGCTTCTGACTATGACTTACGTAGAATATCAGATGCTTAGAGAAAGTTATGCAACGTGTAGATGATGAGACAAAACTAAAACAAATCCCACACTAAAATAGTTTCGCCGCCCTTCACCTTAAGTCCTTCCAAATACTCCATGCTTTGATTGACTGAAGGTGCCGTCATTTCGTACAAGCCTCTCTTCCGTCATTCACTCCAAGGTAACTATGAAGCTCTTGCTCCTGTTGTGCATTTTAATGTCGTCCAGTCTCTATGCCCAAACCCCCACCACAGAACTCTCCCCAGAGATCAAAAAATATATCGATGAGGTGATCGCGCAAAAGGTCAAAGAAGAGAAGGCCAATAATCCTGAATTCCCCACCATTTTTCATGGCTACTTTCGCACCGGTACCAATCAATTCGTCAGTGGCGGAGGACGCAAAAGTGGCTCATGTTTTGCTCTCAACTATCCCAAAAACGATGGACTCCATTATCGTTTAGGTAATGAGTGTTTTGACTATGCTGAATTTAGTTTCTCAAAAATTATTAAGACAAATGGCGTAGAAGTTCGCCCATTCTTTATGTTGGATCTGGCCAATGACTCTCGCAGTCCCAACGCCAGTGAAACCTGGTCACGCCGTAATCGTCAGTTGTTTGTCGAGATCAAAGGCATTTTCGGAAACGACGCTGCTCTCTGGGTGGGACGCCGCTACTACCGCTCAGATGGCGACATCGGTGATATTCATGTCTTGGATGGCTTTCATGTGCAAAGTTCAGGGAACGGCGTGGGTGTGACCGATGTGCCCTTGGCAGGTGGCATCTACAACTTTGCTTTGATTGGTTATGGTAGCGATGACACAGACACCAATGTGAACGAGCAAAATTATCTCGCCGACATCCGTGCGAACTACGTCCGAGGCTCTCAAAGCTTTCAAGTGGCCCTGCAAAATCTGTTCGTCTCCACAGCGGATGGCACGGCTAATCGCACACCAGGTCGCACACTGACTTTGCAGTGGCAGAAAAACACAACTCTTATGGGCCATCGTTTAGTCGGACAATACGCCGAAGGCTCCATGGCAGAAAACCCCGGCTGCTTTGGAACGGATGGAAATTGCTTTAATGCCACCGCCTCAAGTGCCAGCTCAGCTTACCGCGTATTCAGTAATGCCCTCATCGATTGGGGAGCACCCCTTAAATTTCACACATTACTCCTTTATCAAGAGTCCCCCGACTATGCCCGCTGGACCACTATGGGCGTGCGCCCCCACTATATGCTGACAAAATACTGGAGTCTCTTGGCCGACGTGGGCTTCACGCGCTATGAGAAAGTTAAGGATGGCTCATTTCAATCACGTCAGGACTTAGATAAATATACGATTGCACTGCAGGCCTCGACTGATGCCAGTCAATTCTGGAATCGTCCATCGATTCGCTTCTACTACTCATATTTTGATTGGAACCGCGCTTCAGCTTCGCAATCGAGTCTTACTCTACCTGGAAGGCCGACACAAAAAAGTGCCGGAGTGGTTGGAGCACAAACTGAGATTTGGTTCTAGAACGTTCCCGCCACATGTTTTAAGCGCTGAAAGACCAGCGTGCGATTGTTGGCGGGCATGGCGAAATCTTCCACCAGATAAAATCCACTCTTTTCCATCGCTCGCTTCACGTCTTCAAAATTTCTGATGCCACTTTCCGGATCACGCTCTTTAAGCGAGAGTTCAAACTGAGCATTACTCTCCGAGGTGTGCTCGCCGTTATATTTAAATGGCCCATAAAAAATCGCTCGTGAGCCTTCA
>JBIKNE010000427.1:0-2719 GCA_044358855.1 Bacteriovoracaceae bacterium
TAATCTCAGGTCGCATAATCTTTTGTAAACGATTGAGGGGAAATAATCCTTCAAGCGGAATAAAAATCAGCGCCAAAAGAAAAATATCCAAGACAAACCAATCAAGGCCTAATTGAAAGCGTGCATCTGAAAACTCATCTTTTATGGGAACATCAGCTCCACCAAGGAAAAGTACAATAAGTTGAATTAATAGCGCGCCTAAGCATAATTTGGCTTTTTTAGAGGTTAAATAGCCAGCAAGAGCGAAGAAGACAGAAGTGAGTATCGTTCCTTGTAAAATTTGTCTAATGAGTGGAATAGGAAGTGATCTTCTGACTTCGGGTGTTGTTAGAACTTCGGGAAAGAGAAAGCATAAAATTGTCATAAGACAAAGTATCGCCAATACTAGTGCAGCGTGGGGGAGTTTGGCTAAAACACGATAAGTGAGCTTAGCCTTCATGGTTATCTCAGACGAATAAGTTCGAGTGTTTCTCTGATACCAAACCGTAAAAAATCATCACCTAAGTGCTGTCGCAAATTGCGGTTGTCGATGAGGCAGGAGAATTTTAAATAATCCAGCAAATATTCGGGTACTTCAATTTTGAAGACTTTCAAAATGTCGTTCATACCTTTCGCCAAAACGATGGGGAAAGGGAAACCTTTCGAACCGACCAAATCCAGCGCTTCACGAAGAGCAATGAACTCACTGCCGGCTACGTTATAGGTGCCTGTAGGAATTTTGGTAATGGAATTACAGAGAACTTGTGCCATATCAAATTCATGAATGAATTGAAAAAACGGATGGTAGTCCATCGGGCGCAATGCCATGGGATTATTCAAAAAGCGACTCATGGCATTTTGAATTTGTGTGCCAATGATGTTGCACGGACGTAAAACAACCGTAGAGAGTTCGCTTTGACGTTTCCACATGAAGTGTCCACACAGCTGATCCATTTCTACCACATCACGCAACTCAGGATGCTTGATACTCGCCTTAAGTGGTGCATCCTCAGTCAGGAAAATGGAATTATCAGCGAGAGCTCCATAAACATGGAAAGTTGAAAGTATGACGACTTTGCCCACGCCAGAACGCAAGCAGAGATCAAGAATGCGATTGGTGCCCATCACAGATAGTTCTAGGCGCTTCGCCAGAATATCGGCATCGTTGGAGCTATGAGAGATGCGACCTAAATGTAGAACCGCATCGAATTTGTGAGCACGGAAAAGGTTTTCGAAATTACCGCGAGAGTATTTCATGCTCAAGGTTTCAAGACCTTTGAGGGGAGGGATGTCGTGCAAAGAACGGGAATCAACTCCCAAGATTTCCCAATTGGGATGTTCCGATAAGAGTAGCCGGGAGGTGATACGCGCTAGACCGCCGGCCATACCAATGATGAGAACTTTTTTCTTTTCAGCGCTCATCACGTTCCTGCTTCAAGATAAGTTTAGAAAGTGGTTTGCGAATTTCATCAAAGAAAGGGCGGCGATGTTTAAGACCAACTGCCAATAGTTTCTTGACCTGGCCTTCAATTTTTAAAACCTGCTCTTTAATATCTTTGTCGGGAGCTTCAGGAGACAGATCTTCAGGGACTTCAATAGGCTTTCCAATGTGAATATCAATCGGAGAGGGAAGCGGAAAGGCATTAATTGAAAGTGGCAAGGCGGGCACTTTGAAAATTTTCGCCAAACTTTTTACATGCCATACAAACGGGAACATTTCTTCAGCGCCAACAACTGCGATGGGCAGAATCGGTGTACGATTTTGCAGCGCAATTCGATAGAAGCCTTGCGAGAAATTTTGGGTGCGGTAAAACTGGGTAGTATTTTTACTAATACCTCGCACTCCCTCCGGAAAAACTAATATCGATTCTTTATTTTCTAAAAGATATTGGCAGTTGGCCCGGTCTCCAAGAATGCTGCCTGTCTGCGCAGCAAGATCTCCAATGAAAGGCAGTTGCGCCATAAAGCGCTCGACCATGGCACGAAGAATGCGTGGAGGCTGAATATCAATAGCGAAGGCTATGGTTATGAGCATGGCATCGAGGGGAACTTGGCCAGTATGATTTGAAACAATGATAAAGGAATTATCAGTGACGTTTTCTTGACCAAAAATACGTACTTTAAAATAGCGTCGATAAACTGGTAGCAGTGTGCGAAGAGTTTTCTCACAGAGTTCGAGATTGAAGCCCCAAGGGTCTTGATATTTTTGGTATTTCTCTCGAAGCAGAGCAAAAACTTCGGTGATTTTTGCATCGTCCTCGGGAGTGTTTCCCCAAACCATTTGTAATGCCTGACTGAGCTGCATGGGAAAAAACCTTTGCCCCGTTTGCTGATTATACCAATTAAGGCATAATACCGACTATGCGCGATCAGAACAATGAGTCTTGGCGGAAAAAAGCAATCGGGGTCTTACAGGCCTGCGAGCACGAGCTGCGTCGTACGACTGCTATTGGTATGAAGATGATCCACGCCTCTAAGGCCAGCAGTGATCTGCATGATACCTATGAAGAGCTCGGTCGCTTAGTCGCCAAATCAATGAAAGACGGGGAGTTAGATTGGAATCATGCTCGCGCGCATGTTTTAGTCGGCCAGGCCCAGGACTTAGAAAATCTCTTACATGAAATGGAAGGCCAAGTTCAAGACCTGAAGAAACCCAACGATTAACGTAGTAAAAAACTCATCATTCCATCAACAACCGGCTGCACACCTTGACCGCTTTCTGCCGAAGCGAAATGAATCT
>JBIKNE010000428.1:0-2710 GCA_044358855.1 Bacteriovoracaceae bacterium
AGAAGCGCGAAATCATGAGAATGAAAAAAATCGTTTAGACTTACTGGTGGGGGCATTAGGTTTGCTTCAGCTGCAAGAGCAAATTAATCTGCAGCAAAAATTGAAAGAAAATTTAATGATTCAATACAAGGAAGTCGATCGACTCTATCGTCAAGGCAAGACTGGAGGTGGGGACCTTATAAAGATCGAAGTAGAGCAAGTGAAGGTTTCTAGGTTTATGATTGAACTCAGGGAGACGCAAAACGAAATACGTGAGAAAATGAAGATTCATTTTCCGGATTTTGAGGATGTGACCTCGAAAGAGCTAGATTTTTTTATTAAGAGAGATGATCCGCTCACTCAGCTTTCATCCCGAGCACGTGGGGCTAGAGCCGACATCCGCTCTCTGGAGCTCTCTATTGATTCTTTAAATCAAGCTCAAGGCGCGACAAAGGCGTCTTATCTGCCAAGTCTTAACCTTATAGGTCGCTATAATAATACGGAGCAGGGTTTCTTGGTAGGCAACCAGGCTTGGTATAGTCTCTCTTTACAACTTCAGTGGACTCTCTTTGACGGTGGAGTTCAGCTGGCAGAAAATAATCGCTTCGAGCTTCAACAGAGGGCCTTAGAACTTTCACGTAGGTCACTTTTGAGAGAGCAATCTGCGTTGAATGCAAGTCTTAGTAAAGAAATTCTTCGTTTAAAAGAAGACCAAGACTCCTATGCTCTGACTGAGCAAAAGGTAAAGATCATTTTGAAAGAGGAGCGACTTTACTATAAACTAGGAAAGAATACTCTTAATCAAGTGCTCGAAACAGAAAGGCTCTGGATCGAGCAAAAAAGTAAACACATCGATTCGGTATTTAATCGATGGAAGAAAGGTCTTGAATACTTATATTCCCAAGGGATCGAGATAGATGAAAAAATCTTCGATTAAAATAAAAAAAACAAAAGTCGGTACTCGGGAAAAAATTCTAGAGACTGCACTTGTTTTATTAGAAAAAAAAGGGGCCCATGAGCTATCTCTTCGTGAGATTGCGAGGAAAGCAAAACTTTCAACGATGGCCCCCTATAAACACTTCAAGGACAAAAATGATCTTATTGCCGTGCTCGGCCAAGAAGGCTTCAAAGATTTATCCGAAGATTTTAAGAATGTAGCAAGAAAGTATCTTGATCCCGCGCAACGTTTCCGAATGATGTCGGGTGCCTATGCGGATTTTGTTTTTAACAGACCTGCTCTCGCAAAACTTATGTTCGGTGGGTTCATTGAAACGAAAGATTTAGGGAATTATCCTGATTTAAAATGCGCTGGAGACGAGTGTTATGATCATCTTCTCCAAATGATCGAATATGGACAACACCACGGCTTTCTTAAGGCGGGCCCAGTTGACGCCATTGCTGCGATTATTTGGTCCACGATTCATGGATTCTCGATGCTATGGATGGAAAAAAACTTTGAAGAGAATCCAGGAGACCAAACTGAGGAATTGAAAGGTCAGCTGCTAGATTTAATGAGTCATATACTCGTAAATGGCTTAAAACCTTAATTAAAAATGAAAATGCTCAATCACAAAAAGTATATAGATCTTCTTAAGTTAAGCTCCCTCATCACGGTTGTCTTTGGGGTAATGAGCGTAATGGCATCATCGCCTCTGACTCAAAAACCGTGGCTTTTGCTTTTAGATTTTCTAGATTGGCCATTTGATGGAGTGCCAAGTTCATTTTCTAAAGAATCTTTTATACTGAATGCCGTCTTGGGTGGGGTGATGATCGGTTGGGGCGTTCTTTTGTATTTTGTTTCTGACGAATTACAAAAATCCCCACGAATGTTGAAGGCCATGATTGTTTCGTTACTGTGTTGGTTTGTTTCTGACTCACTTGGCTCATTTGTGAGTGGAGTTTATGGGAACATTTATTTAAATGTTGTATTTCTAACGATGTATCTCTATCCGCTTTTGAGATTGCGATAGCTATTTAAAACACCTCACAAGCACAATGCATATCCTTCCAAATTTTGAAAGGTGTATTGTTATTTTGCTGTCTATTAAAATTTTTTGAGAGGATTTGATATCTTCCCATGAACGAGGCAATCACGTCTCAAACTATAGTGGAGGTACCTATGTTAGGTATTCAAGTAAGGACTTTGAGTGTTATGCCAGATCGAGAGCGTAGGGATATTCTCAGGACTTTAGGTTAGGCTAGTGAGGAGAGGGGCTTTGATTTTCCTAAGCTCAGAACAACTTTCTCGCAATCTCCAACATGAAACATATGGAGTGAATAGTAGATCTTGCAAGGCTCTTGTCTACAAGAAACTCATCGTGGTTTTCTATAATAAATATTCCCACTAGAAATATGAGACCAGCCTGGAAACAGGATCAGTATTTACATCGAAAAGTGTTGGGGAGGATCTATGAAAAAATCATTCATGATTTATGGAGCGAGCGGATATTCGGGACGACTCGTCGCCGAACATGCTGCGATCTACGGTTTGCAACCAATTCTCGCGGGACGAGAAGCTGCCACGATCATCGAGCTCGCGAATAAACTCGGTCTGCCGTACCGAATTTTCTCACTCGACAGAATCGAAGATATCGTGCACGCACTTACTGATGTTCAGCTAGTGCTGAATACGGCCGGACCTTTTGATGATACTGTGGAACCGTTTTTGCTGGCGTGCCTGCAGACGAAGACACATTATCTGGACTTTAATGGCGAGCGCAAAGGTTTTGAA
>JBIKNE010000429.1:0-2703 GCA_044358855.1 Bacteriovoracaceae bacterium
CCCCCTTATAAGGAGGCAGCTCACTTTGTGTCGTCCTAAAAACCGCCCGGGCCTTGAGATTTTCTATTCCCTCAACCCGCATATAAAGATTCGCTTCATCTTCTAGCCGCAGCTCACGTCTGAGCCCCACAAACCCCACGCGAGTGCCCTCACGGCCAATGATACCTTTGAGATTGCCACGAATATTTAAACCATCACTCACTTGAGTCAGTGTCACCGTGGTCCCGCCGCCACGAGCGGTGTAATCCGAGTAGAGCTCGGTGTGAGGAAGCGGAAGAAAACTAAGCAGCAAAAATTCCATGATCATAAACTATTTCAGAAAGCTGCGATCACGTCGCCACTTCTCTTTTAAAATCAGAAAAAACGGAATCCACCAGATGACATCATTAAAAAGAATATTGAGACCAAAACCTAGACTGAATTTTTGGGTCCACAGCGCTTGAGCAAAGCCGATGGGGCCAAAGATTTTTCCTAAAAAACCCACCAGCACGATGGGAAAATGCTTGATGGGATCCGACGCCGCAATCCAGTAACCAACCCCATAGACACCCACAATCATGCCCACACACTGCCAAAGTTCAGGATAGTTCGGTCGCTCCATCCCCGCCCAATCAAACATCACATGGGGAAAAAGCACCACGAAGCTTCCCCACAGCACATTATAAATCCCGGCCAGTTTCAATGTTTTTTCCATGGGCTCAGTGTAGCTGCGTCAATTTGCTTGTAAAGCGCTGTCTAGGCCTTGAGTGATTTTCGATGACACTCGCATCGTGAATAATGCTCGCATGAACATTTTAAAGCGCCTGCACCATCGTCCGCCTTACCTTCTCATTGATCAAGTCGCTGAACACTCTCCGCAAGTGCTCATCGCCCAGTCACATCCTCGCGGCGACGAGTTTTATCTCCAAGGCCACTTTCCCGGCTCCCCTGTTGTTCCCGGTGCCATCATGCAAGAGATGACCACCCAGGCCGCTGGTCTCTTGATCGCTGAGCACTACTCTCCGGTGGCAGACTATGATTCAGAAAAAACCCCCGGCTGGGCGCTCGGCGTTCTGCGGGCCGTTCACTCGGCCAAATATAAAAGCTTCGCTCGCCCCTCTGAGCCTCTCACCATCCGCGTCGAGCTGCTCGATCGCGTGGAAAACTCCTTCCGCTTCAAGGCCCGCATGAGCTCTCATGATCGAGTCATCATGTTTAACGAATTCACCTTGGTGAATATTGAAGAGGCGAAACTTAAAGGCCAGTTGAGTTAATTGATCTCGCAGTCCATGCTGGCCTGTTTGCCATTGAAATCCAGGCGCGTCGACAGGCTTCTTTGCTGGTAGTCTCTCGATGAGTACGACATCGTCTTAAGCGGCAACTCCAGCGACTCAATCGCTATCGAATTAAGCTTCCCTTCAATCACCGTCGCCTCAAACTGCATGCCATTATGCACCTTATTCATCGTCGCCATGGCATACTCATCGATCGGCACCTCAACCACATTCACATGAAATTGAGCGAGCATAATACATTTCAAAACAGTTGATGCGATCATGGTGGTTCTCCTGGTCTATAAATTCTAGGAGAAGAATTGGCAGAATGTAACTGACACCTTTTGGAAAGAGATCACAAGGTGTTAAGCCAGAAAGTAGCTGACACCTTTTGGTTAAACCGCTTGGTTTTTAAAGAAGCTAATGAGTTTATCAATAATAATCTCTTGATCTTTCTCCGTCTCAAGCCAAGGGGTTTCATTGTGAGTTTTATCCCTCAAGACCCAAGGAGTATAAAGCCCGTATATAGCTATTGTTTCATCCAAGATCTTTTTAACCAGATCATTATCTAAGACGGTTTGAATCTCTTGAGATGGGTTTGAAGAGATAGGAAGTTTTCCATTCCCTTTATAGTGATCATATAACTCTCTAACGACGGGGCCATGCTCCCACGCAAGGATTGGTTCATTAAACAGTCGCACTGAATATCTGCCTAACCCTATTCCTTGGGCATAATAAACGAGTTTTTGCAGCTTCAAATTTGTGAGCGAACTCTCTCGCACTTCAAAATAGCGAACGAGGTATTCAGCTATTGAGAAAATATTTCCATTAAGATTGGACCGATCTTCGGTATGACTATCCGGGGTCATACTGGCGAGGATAATTTTACTGTGGCCCGGAGATTGAATCTCATCTTTTAATCTTTCCATCAGAAGCATACTTTTGTCGTGCATAATGGGCTGCTTTCCAGATAAGGCCCTACTCACGCTCGACTTATCCAGACCGATAAGTACCCCTAATTCAACTCCGGTAACCCCGATGAAATCTTTTATTCCCTTCAACTCTGAAAGAGTTAATGGTTTCTTTTGGGATAAAACTTCTCTGAATCTCCTATTATAAAAACGTGCAGCCGCATCGTGTGCAATCTTCTTGATGGTTTCCTCTGACAGAAAATACTCATCATCCTCTTGATTAAAATCGAGTGCAGTAATTTCACGCACAGATGGATCAAAGAGGATCTCAATATCCTCGAACTCAAAGACCCCGAACTCGTCTTTATGAATAAACGTGGGCACTATTAATTTTTTAAGTTTCATTTTAAACCTCCCT
Source organism: Bacteriovoracaceae bacterium (assembly GCA_044358855.1). Taxonomy (GTDB): domain Bacteria; phylum Bdellovibrionota; class Bacteriovoracia; order Bacteriovoracales; family Bacteriovoracaceae; genus UBA6144. The sequence goes on from JBIKNE010000429.1 coordinate 2,583, forward strand.
ATAAGCACTGCAAACGATCACAGTTTCCTTTTGGGAACTTCCTTCACCCTCAATCTCAACCTCTTCAATCAGAATCACTAATTTACATTCTCTTCCCTCTTCATCCGTAGGAAAGAACAAA
>JBIKNE010000035.1:0-10165 GCA_044358855.1 Bacteriovoracaceae bacterium
AGGAGCTTAAAGTTCCCATAACTTATATCGGTGTGGGCGAGAGCGTAGATGATCTCCAGCCCTTTGTTGTGAGCGAATATGTCGCAGCGCTCGTGGGCTTGGCCGAAGCTTGATAATTCTTTGGTTTTATTGACTTTAGTGGCCCTTGGGCCTACCCTGATTTCATGACTGATTTGAGTCAGGAAATTGATGTAGAGATTCTCGGATGCCGGATTAAAACCCGTCCTGAGGACAATGAACGTGATGTGGCCCGCGCGGTTGTTCAACTGGTGCAAAAAGAAGTGGCTGAGCTGAAAAAGTCTCGCCCTGAAATGCGCAGTACAGATGTAGCGGTGCTAGTCGCCCTAAAAATGGCGACTGAAAAAGTTAAGTTGGAGCAAGAGTTTAAAACGACAGTACTGCGCTTGGAAGGTTCGATGGAACAGGCCATGTCACAGTTGCAGCAACAGTCTTAAGCTTTTTGGTTTGAACGGGAGATCCTGTGATAACGAAAGAGAGTTTAAGAAACGATATCAAGCACGTTCTACGTGCCATGAGTTCGGAAGATTGTCAGCGTCGCTCTCTCGCTATTGAAGCTCAACTTATTCAACATCTTGTTTCCCTCGACCACCATTCCCCTCTATCAATCATAGGCCTCTATCTTCCAATTCGCGGAGAACCCCGTTTTGAAAGAAGTCGCTGGAGTCAATTTCCTTGGCAGCTGGCTTACCCAGCTCCAGAAGATGAGAGCATGAAGTATCTCATCCCCGAAGGTGGACTTCCGACAAAAGGCCATTGGCTCGGTGCTGGAGCAGACTGTGTGCCCGATGTGATCGTGGTACCAGGACTGGCTTTTAGTAGAGACGGGTTTCGCTTAGGTCGTGGTGGTGGTTTTTATGACCGACTGCTTTCAAGCTGGAGACCACGAGCCGGAGTAATTGGAATTTGCTTTGAAGAACAGTTGCGTGAAGGATTTGAAACCGAAGCGCATGATCAAAAAATGGATTGGATTATTACTGACACAAAGATTCTAAGCCTAAAGTCTTGAGTCGGTTTTAGAGAGAGGATAACTTATGAATGAATCAATTATTTTTGCCGTCGTCGGCGTCGTTATCGGAGCCATCATTGCTTTGGTTATCGCTAAGACGAAAAACTCTAAATCAGATGCAGCAGCAGCGACACTAGGAGCGGATCTTTTAGCGAAAGCTAAAAATGAAGCTGAAGTCTTGCGAAAAAATGCTCGTGATGAAGCAAAACAAATCATCCGTGAAGAGCGCCAGCAACTAGAAAACGAACTCGAGCGCAAGAAGAAAGGCATTGCTGATCTTGAGCGCGGTTTAACGAAGAAAGAAGTGGCTCTTGAGCAGAAAGCTGAAGAGATGCAAAAGCAAGTTGAGCGCACCAAGCAGAAAGAAACAGAGTTTGAAACGAAAGCGCAAAAGCTTGATGCAGAAACGAAGAAAGTCATTGAGAAGCAGGACGAACTTGCTAACAAGCTCACTGTGATCTCTGGTCTTACGAAAGAAGAAGCCAAAAACCAATTGATCGCAGCCATCGAAGAAGAAGCTAAAGTCGAAGCCGCCAAGCGTGTGGTTCGTATTGAAGAAGAAGCTAAAGAAGAAGCTGAGAAACGCGCGAAGCGTATCGTCGGTATTGCGATTCAGCGTTTTGCTGGAGAGTACGTAGCGGAACAAACCATCTCAACAGTAGAGCTGGCTGATGATGGTATCAAGGGCCGCTTGATTGGTCGTGAAGGCCGTAACATCCGCGCCTTTGAGCAAATCTGTGGTGTTGATTTGATTATCGATGACACTCCAGGTGTTGTGACCATTTCAAGCTTCAACGTTGTTCGTAAAGAGATCGCCCGCATGACGATTGAACGTCTGATGGCCGATGGTCGAATTCACCCTGCTAAAATTGAAGAGTTCCATGATAAATCGAAGCATGAAGTCGAAACTCGTCTTCGTGAATTGGGCGAGAAAGCTCAAATGGAAATCGGTGTTCATGGTATCCACCCAGAAATTCTAAAATTGATCGGCGCGCTTAACTGGCGTACCAGCTATACCCAAAACCAATACCAGCATGCCCTTGAAGCCGCCTTCATCTGCGGCAACATGGCGGCGGAACTTGGTCTCAATGTAAAACAAGCTCGTCGTGCAGGTCTTATGCACGATATCGGCAAAGTACTTGATGCTTCAGCAGAAGGTTCACACGCTGTTATTGGTGCTGACTTTGCTAAGAAATATGGTGAATCACCAGATATCGTTCACGCCATTCGCGCTCACCACGATGATGAAAAACCAGAATCAGTTCTTTCTCACTTGGTGGCCGCAGCCGATGCACTTTCAGGTGCGCGTCCAGGTGCTCGTAAAGCATTGAAAGAAAGTTACGTTTCTCGTCTCACTGACATTGAAAAAATTGTTAACAGCTTTGAAGGTGTTACGAAGAGTTACGCCATCTCAGCAGGACGTGAAATTCGCGTCTTGGTTGATAATGAGCGCTTGAATGATGAGCAAACCATCATGCTCAGCCGTGATATCGCTAAGAAGATTGAGCAAGAGATGAGCTATCCGGGAACAATTAAAGTTGCCGTCATTCGCGAAACTCGCGCTGTCGGGATTGCTAAATAATGAAATGGGCGGTCATCACTGGATCAAGTTCAGGTCTTGGTCTCGCGATGGCCGTACACCTTCTGGAAGAAGGTTGGAATGTCGCCGGCGGTTCGCGTTCAGGCACTGAAATTGATCATGAAAATTTTTACGATCTAGAACTCGATGTGACAGATGAAGAAGCTGTTGATGAGTTCTATCGCACGCTTGCTGAACTTACCCCTGAAGTGCATTTGTTTGTGCAAAATGCCGGTATATGCGAAATGAATACCGTCATGCAATCAACCAGTGATTCATTTCATAATCATTTAGCTACGAACACCACGGGTGCGTACTTGATGCTGAAAGGTCTCGAGCCATTTTTGGTTCAAGGTGAAACGCATATTGTAGCGGTTTTATCTTCGGCTGCGAAACACGGCTATCCATCGATGGCAGCTTACAACGCTTCCAAGTTTGGCCAACGTGGGCTTTTAGAATCTGTGCAAAAAGAATGGAAAAACTATCGCTTACGTTTCTCTCCACTCTATCCTGGGGCAATTGATACCCCGCTGTGGGATCATTTGCGGCCGGAATTTTCTCGTGAGAGAATGCTGACAGTTGAGGATTTCCTCTACGTTTTTGATTTTGTCATCAATGCGCCAGCTCATTTGCGCCTAGCGGATTTAACCTTTCTCCATCGAGACGGTTTTTTAGAATGAAAAAACATCTTCCACCTACTGTTGAGTTACTAGAGCTAGCCGCCTTAGTTCTCATGGTGGCCGGGCTGCAATGGGTGCTGGGTTCGTGGGGATGGACGTTTTTGTTTTGTGTCGGTTTTATTTGGAATTGGTCGATGCTTAATGGCTGGGTCGTGCAAAGAACCAGTGAGAAGCGTTATCGTTTTTCAGTTTTGAAAGGCATCACTCTTGTTCATAAAATTTGTACTGCTCCATTCGCTCGTTTTCCTATTTTACAAAAATTCATGGCAATTCTTCCGGCCGGTTTATTGTTTGCTCTCGTAGCTCATCTCTTAGATTCATCCATTCCCTGGTGGGCCGCCATTTTGGGATCCCTCGCCTTCGTGCTGGTAAGGTGGCAAATCGCCCACTTTCCACGGCAGTAACTTACCCGCTTTCCTTAATATAATCGGATACTTGGCTATATAACATGGAGTCTTATCTTTAGCTCAGATAAGTCGTCGTAAACTCATATATAGACAGTGTTATTCCGATAAGTCGGATAGACGAGGTTTGTATGAAAATAGCGAAAATATGGAATGTCTTCTTATTGGCCCTCATGTTTGTGAGCGCTGCTCACGCAAAGGAGGAGACAGAGATCGTATTGGATCCAGTCTTAAATTATTCATCGCCATCATACGGGTTAGATAGTTTGTCTAACCAGAATCAAGAGGTTGGTTGGGGCGTACGTCTGCCTCACTCGACTCCAACTCTTCAAGGATTCAACTCTTCTGATCTGAATACGGGGCTTACGCTACCAATCAGAATTGGGCAAGGTGCCCTTTGGCGCGGGATGAATAATATCTCGCACTACTTGCGACAGGGCCGAGAATTAGCTTTTAACAAACGTCTAGGGAACACTCCTGTAGGTGATTCATCTCTCAACTCGACTCGTCTTGAATCAAGATTACAAGCTTATTGCGCTCACCTCGTAGCAAATAAGCCTGATAGTGAAACACCTGAAGGTTGTAATTTTGATGGTTCAAACGCGTTGGATAAATGTGATCTAGGGGCAATTATTACGGACAACGAAATTGGGCGACTAAAAAGAATGATCTCTTTGTCGAGTAATAACAAGCAACAAGAATGTATCGATAGGTTCAAAGAATTATCTAATATAACACTGTCTGTTGCTGGTCACATCACACAAGCAACTATTCAATCGGCTACCAATTTAGCTGATCTTGAACTTGGAGTAGATACATCACCTTCAGCCGCGGGCTGTGCAAAAGACGGTGGAGAATCTCCAGCGGCAGGAAGCGGGAAGCTAGAAGCCTGTAATGATTTTAATAACACACCATTTGCAGGTGTTGGTATCGCAGGGCTTATGAGTAAGTTCATAAGTGACTTTGATGGCTTCGGGAATTTTTGGAAAATTTTTAAATTACGTGGCACAACTGGTGAATGTGAAGCCTGCTTTGCTGATAAATATAAGACAATTCAGCAGGCTTCAAATTTACCTTCAGATGATTTTGATTCGCAGTACAGTAAGAAGCTAGCAGAATCTAAAATTGGTTTGCGAGTACGTAAAGCTGAGCAAGCCTTATCTGAGTATATTAAGTTTCAAGAACGTAACTTATTCATGTCTCGCTACATGTCTGCTCAACCTGAAACTTGCGGTAATATTGCTGAACTTTCTCGATTAGTGCGTGGCTGTGATCCTGAACAAGCTAAACAAGTATTAGGAAAAATTGCACAGAAGCATGGAGTACGGGCCTCAACTGATGACTTGCCACTTTTTGTAAATCAGTTACGCAATCTTCATATGAATAAGTTGCAAAATCCTGAGCCAACTCCTGAATGTGGCCAGGGGGTGCGAGTAACCCATGCGAGTTATTTGTCGACCTATCAAACACAAATTAGTTCTAGTCCAATGCAACCTTCACTTCTATTTACTTCGAATACTAAAGCTGAATTACAAAAATGTGGTGAGTACGATCAAAAATGTATGCTAGAGGTTTTGACCAAGGCCTTACATGCTCAAAGGGGTGGTCTAGAGGTTGACTCAAAAAGAACGATCTATTCATTTTTCCGTCAACCATTCTATCGTACCCTGCTAACTAATCGCCAAAGCTTGCTTGATTATGCTGATTCTGGCGATGTTAATGAGAATAATAGTCTTTCGAAATACAAAGATGCTAACAAAGATCGCTTTGCTGAAATCGCTCGTCGCGATGCTGAGGTCGCTTGTAAGGCTTTTGGCAAAGATTTTATGATGGCCCTTTGTGTAGAGGATGCAGATCTTTCGGAGAGCTATTCGGGCCAAGGTCTAAAACAAGAGTTGGCGGATATGCTGGCTTCACAAAATTTAGGATTAAATCCAGGTGAAGCAGGTAAGAATCTAGTTAACCTAACTGTTGCGTGTAACATGATTAATGAAGCAGGCAAGTTTAACACGGAGATTCATGAGTCTCAGGCAATTTCCGATCAATCTTTTGATAGACTTGAACTGGCTGATTCCTTTTTGAGAAATAACTTAAGTCAGCCTTCTCGAATGAGCCAAAAGAAAGAGGCGTTCTTTCGTTCTTATGCAAAAAAAATGTGTGATGATGCAATTGAAGAAAAAAGAATCGCAGATCGTGAAGCAATGCTTGCTCAGCAAACACCGGTATCAACACCTAATTACTCTTCAATTTCGAACTGTCTAAGTAAGGTGTTGCTACCAGGCATGCCTTGCCCCCTAGACTTTTTCACAAGCACGTTTGAGAAATATGACATCCTTGGATTTAGTAGTATGTCGACTGTCTCGATGCCACCAACTCATAATCTAGGTCGCTTGGGTTTGAACAAATATTCACCTTCGTTGAGCGATATTACATACGATGCGAACTCGATTGATCTCTATGGTGCAACTTCTGAATCATCTCGTTACGATTTAGGGTTTAAGTCAACAAGTATGGCCATTGCACCAACTTCTGTTAGTGGATCAGCTTCAGTTTCAAATGATACTGTTGGTGAAACTGCAACTGCGCCAGTTGAAAATAGCTTTTTGCAAAGTGCTAGCCAAATGGCTGCTCAGTTAAATGCAGGTACCCCGACAAATCAGATGGCCGTAGTTCCTTCTTGGACAATGCCTATTCCGGACGCCTCGACTGCTTCTCGTGGTCTAGCCTCGGTTCCTGAGGATGAAGAGGAGAGTGGAACTGGTGATCGTCGACGTGGAGCTTCGGAGAGAAGTATTCAAGAAATTGAGGCTCGTCAGACTCTTGTAGAGCAGCAAGTATTAGCGCAAGCCAAAGAGGCACAGACTATACAAGATTTAAAAAACCAAGCTCAAATCGAGCAACTAAGAATTGAATTGCAAAAATTGCAATTAAGTAACAAGCAGCTCATGACTAATATTCAAAAGCTAAGTGCTCCACGCAAAACACAGTCAGAAGATAATATTTTTGACCAAGATTTTGATGAAGAAGAAGAGGGAACATTTGAAGTGAGTGAGCCAGCTCCATCCAGACCAGTATCTCGCGGAGTTGCTCAAACTAATCTTGTTAAAGCAGAAGGTACGACTACGGCAGTGCGTTCAGGTATCGATAGTTCTACTGTGAGCGCATCATCGACCCGATTGCCTGATCAGAGTAAAACAGACAAACCGGCAACGACATCAACTGCAGCAGTTGCCGCGAATGTAGGAACGGTACGTGGCGGTACGCAGGCAACCGCGAACAGAGGGGTCGTGAGTAGTTCAGGAGTTAATTTTGTGCCAAGCATGAGCTTACAGCGAACCATTACATCTGAAACAACTCAAGAAGTGATTCCTCAAGAGAAGAAGATCGAACTTCTTAAAGAGTTTTTAAGTTATGTTGAAAAAAAACCGGAGTATAAAGATGGACGCTACCTCAATTCAGAAAACGATAGAGTGACTATTGAATATGAAGGTAGAACTGTCATTCTAAGTGTTACAGATATTCAAGACAACAAGGCTCGTGTTCACCTACAGGAACGATTATTAAGACAGCGTATGGTTATCAACCAGTACGTTCGTGCGAGTCGTCTGGAAAATTTAAAACGGCTACTTGCTAGTACACGCGTTCAACAATGAAGCTCATTCCCGTTTCAGTTGCTATGTTTGTTCGCCCCTCTTCGGAGGGGCGTTTTGATACCTGGATCCAGCAAAGAACAGGTGGTCCCCTGGCCGGTAAGTGGGAGTTTCCAGGAGGCAAAATTGAGCAGGGAGAAACTCCCTGGGAGGCACTCGTTCGTGAGATCCAAGAAGAGACAGCTGTCGTGATTAAAAATCAAGGTAAAGCTTTGGGCATCTTTGCTCATGACTATGGTGACAAACGGGTTTTGCTGCATATCTACCAGGTGCCTTGGGAGAATGATCTTAAAAATGCTGATGGCCTTGTTGTTCCGCTTCAAAGCAGTTCAAATGGCCAGGAATGGGGTGTGGATTTACTAGAAGCTAACTTTCGTTTGGTTGAACATCTTTGTCGCTCACTCTATGATGGTGGCGATGACAAATCTATTCCCTGACCTTCTCACCCAATTTCTCCTATCTCTTTCGTTAGGCACAGCGGCTTTTAGTTGGATAGCAAGTCCGAAGCTTACTGGCGCAGGCTTTATGCGCCTAGTGACTGGCCATGGAGTCATTTTTCTTTCATTAATGATTGGTCTTTCATGGGCACTATTTGGAGCACCCTACCCATTGTGGCTGGCATTTGAAGGAATCGCTCTTTTAAGTCTAATACTTCAATGGAAGCTGCATCGTGATCGTCGAACGAAATCAATGTGGGCTTTATTTTTATTGCAGACTGTATTCACGATCGTACTTTTTTTAGCTTTTGCCGGAAAAGGTCCAGCTCAGTTTGCATTCTTACTTTCTTCAGCGCTGCTTTTAGGTGTCACTCATTATTCAATGCTACTTGGTCATTATTATTTAGTCGTTCCGAAGCTTACGGAGCGACCTTTGCTAATATGCTTGAAAATGTTTTGGACAATACTTTTCGGTAAACTGCTATTCTCAGCATTTTATACCTGGCAAGCTTGGCCCTACTTATCTGAGGGAAGTGTCCTTGGTGACGGCTTTATCTTTAATTGGTTAGTGATTAGTATGCGCTGGCTATGGGGTTACGGGGCCTTATTAGTGTTGTCTTATTTCGCATGGAGACTTTGTCGCATGCGTTCAATTCAAAGTGCCACTGGCGTCCTTTACATCATGGTGTTTTTTGTTTTTATTGGTGAGCTATTATCAGCGTACCTCTATTTTAAACATGGATTGGCCATATGATGAGTGTGCACATTACCTGTCCTGAATGCGGTTCAGGTATCAATGTTTACCCAGCTCTCGCTGCTAAAGCTGCTGAATGCGATGTTTGTAAGCATATTGTCCCAGTTAATTTTGAGCCGAAACATATCGAAAATTGCCTAGAGGATTGTCCAGTTTGTGCGCGCAAAGATTTTTATCAGCAAAAAGATTTTAATCGCAAAGTCGGAGTCATTTTATTTGTTATCGCTGCCTGCTTAGTTCCATGGACCTATGGCCTGAGTCTCTTGGCACTCTATTTATTAGATGTTTTTTTATTCCGTCGCCTCAACATGATCGCTATTTGCTACAACTGCAAAACGATCTTCCGTCAGGTACATAACCTCTCCGCTATCCCAGAGTATAACCATGAAATGAATGACCGAATTGTTTACTCGGGTCATGATTTTAAAGGTAAGCCACTGTCTCACTAAGGTGCAGCCGCGTTAAGTGCTTGAAGATTTGTTCACCTTAGACTCTCTACAATGGCCATGGTAGCATGAACTGTAATTTACAGGAGTTAGCGCCATAGAACCCCCTAGTTTGACCCTTTTCCATTTGAATCACTTATCTCTCGTACTTGCAGGAACCCACTCATGAGCTACGAATTGGTAGAGTGGTTTTTTATTGTATTAGGTCTATGTTTTTCAGCATTCTTCTCTGGTGCTGAAGCTGCCCTGATGTCAATCCCAGTTGATCGCACCAAGCAAATGATTGAGGAAGGCGGCGCACGAGGAAAGGCGTTGGAATTTTTAGCAGAAAAACCCAATCACATTTTGACCACAATTTTGGTTGGTAACAATTTAGTAAATAGTTTTGTCGCAGCATTAACCACCTCTATAGCTTCTCGATATTTTGCGGATGATGCTGTTGCGATTTCAGTCGGTTTTGCCACGATAGTGATTTTAATTTTCGGTGAGATTACACCTAAGACATTTGCTCGAAACCATGGCGAAGCTCTCGCTCTACCTTGCATCTACTTTCTTCGTATTTTTTATTATGTTCTGTGGCCGGTGATCCACATGTTTATGTGGGTGATTGAAAAAGTTCTTGGCAAGAATGCTCAGTTACGTGGTCGCTTAGTGACTCGTGATGATATCGAATTCATGGTGAGTAAAGCCGAAGAAGAACGCACTATTGATTCCAAACAGCTTGATCTATTGAGTTCGATCCTCGAATTCCCCACGATTAAAGTGAAAGATATTATGGTTCCTCGCCAAAATATTGTCGCGGTTGAGAAGGATTGTAAGTTTGAAGATGTAACAAAGCTTATTCGTGAAGTTGCTCATAGTCGTTATCCTGTTTACGGAGAAGACATGGATGACATTATAGGCTTTTTGCATGTGAAAGATTTGGCGTTTGTCAGTGATCGAGACGAGACTAACTTCCAGGTCACTCAATATGTGAAGCCACCGTTTTTTGTGTATGAGCATATGAAAATCCAAGCGGTTTTTGATCATATGAACCGTAAGAAAGTTCACTTGGCTCTTGTGAAAGACGAAAACGGTATTGTGGTAGGTATGATTACTCTCGAAGACATCATGGAAGAAATCATGGGCGAAATCCAGGATGAACATGATGAGGACGATGATGGCGTACCAGGAGTTGAAACAGAAGAA
>JBIKNE010000431.1:0-2695 GCA_044358855.1 Bacteriovoracaceae bacterium
TTTAAATGAAGCTCCGGTGCTGCCTGATTTTATCGTCAATCTCACCAATGATTCTTGGTATGGAAAAACCGCAGAGCCTCGTCAGCATTTATTTTTAGCGAAATGGCGCGCACTCGAATTTAGACGCCCCATCGTACGTTCAACCAATACTGGAATTACTACAGTGATTTATCCTGATGGCCGCGTTGGAAGGCAACTTTTCACCGGTGAGCAAGATGTTTTAGATTTTAATTTAGAACTGCCCGCAAAAGCTGAGCATACATTTTACCAGCGTTTTGGAATGCTGCCGCTCTTGGGCCTTTGGGGTCTTTTAGCGATAGCTTTTATTTTGTCGTGGTGGTTGAAAATCCGGCCTTCAAAAGGTCATGCAACCTTACAACGCCTTTAAGTTCACCGTTTTCTACCACTGGCAATACTGAAACCGGGCGCTCACGCTTCTCCATGGTCTGCAACGCCTCATAGGCCAATAAACCTGGAGCAATCGTGAGTGGTGATTTATTCATAAAAAGAGATACGTCTTTAGCGAGTGCTTGAGGATCTTTCATGAGTGCTCGGCGTACATCGCCTTCCACTAAAATACCTAAAAGTTTTCCACCTTGAGTAATCGCCAAGAGACCTACAGGAAACTTCGTCATTGCTAAAAGCGCATCTTGTAATGTTGAGCTCGGCAGCACCTGCGGACACTGATCTGGCTTCACCATTACTTTTTCAATTGTGAGTGAAAGTGATTTACCTAAAAGACCTGCAGGATGGTTAAGTGCAAACTGTTCTTTAGAAACACCTTTAACCGCTTCAAACAAAACCGCCAGTGCATCACCCACCGCCATCGTTACAGTTGTGCTGGTAGTAGGGGCCAAGTCATTCAGACACGCCTCTTTTTCCACGGAGCAATCCAACACCACTCCACACTTTTCAGCGATCGGTGAATTGACGTTACCAACGAGGGCAATCAAGCGCTCGCGCGGCAATTGCAAATAAGGCAGGAGCTCCAACAATTCTTCCGTAGTGCCTGACTTACTTAAAAGCAGCATGACATCAGATTTTGTTACTCGGCCAAGATCACCGTGCATCGCCTCGGTAGGATGAAGAAAAAAACTAGGCAGCCCTAGTGAAGAAAATGTCGAAGCGATCTTGGTCCCCACATGCCCCGATTTACCTACGCCTGTGACAACTAAGTTACCGCCAGTTTGGGTCAACCACTCAAATAGGCGCACACAAGATTCCACCGTCGGGGCAGTCAGACGACTTTCGGCCAGCTGCAAAGCACGGGCTTCAAGGCTTAAAACATTCTTGAAAAGTGAAAGATGGTCCATAGTGTCCTCGCGGCGGTTTCCTGCTATTATTAAACCATGTCTTCCCTACTTACCAAAATCCTATTGCTTTTGGCGATCACAGGTTGCGCCTCCTACGAAAAATTCCGTCAGGTCACGGAAGAGTTAGAGATGCCTTCAAAGATCTTTAAAGCTGATTTCAACCAGACTTGGCAGGCCGTCATTCAGGTTATGAAGAAGTACGACATTGCTCAGCAAAACCAGGAAGCGGGCTATATTAAGACGCGCTGGATGGATAACACGATGGAAGTCAATTTCACTGACTCTTTCGGCTCCAATGACGCTGTGAAAGCAGCGCGCTTCAAACTCGTGGTGAACGTCGTCAAAGGCTATCGCTCGTCTTCAGAAGTTTCCAAAGTCACCATCTACAAACGTCAGCTAGTGGAACAAGACTTTCTACAAGGCTGGAAAGAGATCACCACCGACGGCACCCAAGAACAGACGCTCCTCTATCGCATTGGCCGCTTAATTGAGACTGATAACAAACTCAAAGAGATTGATAAAGCGCGCGAAAAAGAACAGCTCGAGAGCTTCTAATTAAATACTCTTCGACCAATGCGCACGTTGCGCCACGATGGTAGCAGCTGGAGCTTTCGTTCCAGTGATGTGCTCAAGAGAGTAATTCAAATCAGGAGCGAGATCCTGATACTTCGGTTTTTGAATGAGTTTCGCGAGAGCTTTTTTGGCAGGAGCATGTTTCAACTCGCCCAGCGTGCGAATGATTGAGCGAACAATTGATGTGCGCTTACGTTTACCCGCATTGCCCGTGTAATTAGTTTGGTCGTACATCATATTCCAGACATTCGGGGCCAGCGTATTGATTTTCATGTGAGAAATATTATCTAAGGCTTGCACACGAACGATGAGAGAAGAATCTTTCAAAGCGCGAGCATAAACCGCTTGGTATTCTTTCATATCCAAAGCAGCCAGGGCCTTGAGGCTCGCCACACGCATCATCCAAGCTGGATGATCTGAAAATTTAGCAATGAAAGGCGCGCTCTTCTTACCCATCACTTGGCCTAAAAGCATAGTTGCCTGCCAGCGATTTTTTTCTGGGAAGCTGCCGTCTTTCATTACTTTGATGAGTGTTGGAACTGATTTCTGTTTCAAAGAAAAAGCCATCATCTTCAGGCGCTGAGATTCAATCGTTGGATTTTTAAAAGCTTCTTCAAAGCGATCTGCACGCTGCACTTCATTTAAAGGAGATGATTTCTGAGCTGGGATAGCGGCCCAAACTGAAGTGGTGAGAACAAAAGAAAGCAGGATGATTTTCATGTGTCTTACCCCAACATTTTTTCAAATTCACTGAGAAGATCCTCAGGTGTTTTTTCATTTCCAGTAGGCTCAGCTTTAGGAGCTGGAGC
>JBIKNE010000432.1:0-2694 GCA_044358855.1 Bacteriovoracaceae bacterium
ACCAATGGGAGCGTGCTGCTGATTCTTGGCAGTCTATCGATCGGATTAATCGCCGATTCTAAAGGAGCCGAAGGGATTAAACCTTTCACGACTGATATTTTTAAAGGCTTCTTAGCAATATTCTTACTTGAAATGGGAATGGTAACGGCCCGAAGAATTCGAAGTGCACTCAACTATGGCCTGGTAGTTACTTCTACCGCCATTGTTCTCCCCCTCGTTAATGGGTGTCTGATGGCAGTCATCTCTCATGCAGTTACGAGTTCAAGCGCCGATCGTTTTATGCTTTCAGTATTAGCAGCGAGCGGTTCATACATCGCAGTTCCCGCAGCAATGAAGCTAGCCGCTCCCAAGGCCGATCCGGGACTGTACTTACCCATGGCCTTGGGGCTGACTTTTCCATTTAACTTAACTATTGGTTTGCCGATCTACTATCATTTAGCCCAATAAAAAAAGGCCCCTTTTGATCTGCACCCCATTTTCTAGACAAGCATTAAAAACCGCTTTTCTAGAATTTGGGGTAAAATCCTCAAAAGGAGCAGATTATGAGGGGCCTTTCAAATTACTTCTTCAAACCAATTTCGGCTAATCGTTGCATCAGCCACTGATGACTATTGATCGGCTCATACTTCTCGCCAGTACCGCGGCATGAGGGAATACAGCTCAACATCGTGTCAGGGTTAGGATGCACAAAGAACGGCATCGAATAACGTGTGTCATTGAAATTATCTGGATTCACTACTCTATGAGTTGTAGCTGGCAACACACCGTTAGTGAGAACTTGCAACATATCACCGGTATCAACCACTAATTGCTTTTCGTTATTTCTAACTGGCAACCATTTACCATCACGATCAAGGAGCTCGAGACCAGAAGTCGTCGCACCCACCATGACTGTGATGAGGTTGATGTCTTCATGAGCAGCGGCGCGCACCGAGTTCTTAGGAGCATCTTTGTGAACTGGTGGATAGTGAATCGGACGCAAAATTGAGTTACCGTCTTGAAGCATATTGCGGAAGTACTCTTGAGGCACATCAAGCGCCATGCCAATAGCATCCATCATCAAGTGGGCTGTCTGATCAAGTGAGTTGAACAAAGAGAGCATGGTGTCTCTAAACTCTGGAATCTCAGTTGGCCAAATATTGGGTGGGAAAATCGGACGGAATTTTTCATCAACTAATTTGTCACGGCCGACGTGCCAGAATTCTTTAAGGTCAGGGAAGGGATTATTTTTTGCGTGCTCAACACCAAAGGCGGTGTAACCACGCTGACCGCCGCCCACAGAGCAGACGTACTTTTGTTTGATTTCTTTTTGCATTTGGAAGAACTCATGAGTGAGTTCATAAGCTTTCTTAGTTACTTTTTCATCGACGGTGTGATCCACCAAAACGATGAAGCCGTAATCTTTAAGGCCAGTGAATAGATTATCAACGAAACGAGTACGATCAGTGTTTGATCCATTCACAAAGCTTAATAGGCTTAGTTCCGGGACTTTACGTAAGGTATCCATAGGCTCTCCTTGAGATATTTGGGAGTAAAGCCCTGCTGACGCGCGTTGTCCAAACAAATTATTCGATGGCAGCTATCTCGCTGATGGAGCGTTGAAAATTTTACTCCCTACCCTCACCCAGTTACTGCCGTAGTCGCGAGCAATCAGATAGTCGCCACTCATTCCCATGGAGAGCTCAAGGTTGCTAAGTTTTAGATTTTCTTGGATTTTATCTCGTAAACCGATGAGTGCTTTAAAGCAGCGATGGGCCTCGCCTAAGACATCCTCAGTGCGGATCGTTCCCATCGTCATTAACCCTTGAAGCTGCACCTTTGAGCTGATGGTAGTCAGTCTTTTGAGTGTCTCCATCAGTTCGCTCTCAGTATCAAAACCGCTCTTTTCCGCCTCTCCACTGGTATTCACCTGCAGAAAAAGCCCCAGCTTTTGTGGATGATCAGCGAAAGCACTGATGAGTTTTTGCGTGAGTTCTAGGGAGTCGACTGAATGAATGGCAACCAAACGATGGATGGTTTTAAGTTTGTTGATCTTGTTGGATTGCAAAGGACCGATCAAATGCCATTTGAGATCCAGCAGATCTTTGAGCGCTTCGTCTTTTTCGGCCAACTCTTGCACCCGATTTTCGCCAAAGTGCCGCTGGCCCGCATGGTAAAGCGCGCGAATATCATCGAGCGATTGGGTTTTACTCACAACTAAGAGTTGTGAGCGTGAACCTTGTAATTCATTTTGAATAGTCTGGAGATTGTGAGCGAGAGCTTCAGGTCGTTTCATCTTTCTTGGACTTCTTTTTTTTGAAGGATACTTTCGCATTCACTTCTAAATCATAGTCCTCAAGCACGCGATCAATTTCTTTTGAAAGATCAATTTTATCTAACCAAGTTTTTAGCTCGTTCTTGGCCTGACTGATGAGTTCTGACTTAGCGTTCTTGGCATTTTCCATAATGCCCTTAACCGCTTCCTCGCCCATTGAAGCTGCTGAGACTCCGGTTGAAACAACGGACTTTAAAATATCGCCTAATTTACCTTTGCCATCTTTCTCTGACATACGTTCTCCTTAGAGAGAGGCAGCTCGCTTAGCGAAGGCCTTCATGTTCATCGGAAGATTCGTCGACACCATCGTTTTCTCAACCATACCAAGACCTGGGAAGAAGCCTTTGAGTTCCACTTCCAAGCTATAAGTCACTTCAGTT
>JBIKNE010000433.1:0-2692 GCA_044358855.1 Bacteriovoracaceae bacterium
ATTAAATAAGGCCCCTCTTTCAAGGGGCCTTAAAATTAGAAGCGCTTTTTTGAACCTGGCATACGGTGAGTATTGGTACTCGCGCGACCAAGGTAGTTGGACTTAATTTTTCGAATGCTCTCAAGACGTGTTTCAGCTAATACATCGGCCGCTTTATTCACTGGAATATTTTGTTCCTCTGAAATAGCAAAAACTTTCAAGGTCTGATCAAAAATAGTGTCGACCATGCGCTTGGACTTGCTGTCACTCCAACCCTCAAACTCGATAGAGACGTTCATCAATCCACCGGCATTAACCAAATAGTCAGGAGCATACAAGATGCCACGCTCTTTTAGAGCAAGACCGTGACGATCTTCCTTCAATTGGTTATTGGCTGCACCGGCGACAATTTTACACTTTAGCATGCCGATCGTTTCATCGTTGATTGATGCTCCGAGAGCACAGGGAGAATAAATATCAACATTAGCTGAGAAAATTTCATGACCGGCGACAAATTTGGCCTGTGGTAAAGCGGCTTTCATACGCTCAACACCTTTATCACTGATATCAGTAAAGATGATTGAAGCGCCCGCTTCAGATAAAAGTTTTGAAAGTTCAAAGCCTACAGAACCTACCCCTTGAACCGCAATCGTTTTACCTTTTACACTGCGGTTACCATAAACTTTCTGACAAGAAGCCTCGATGCCACGAAAAACACCAAGTGCTGTGTAGGGGGCAGGATTTCCAGAGCCACCATGGTGAAGGGCCACACCAGTTACGTAATTTGTTTCCGTGAAAATATGGTCGATATCTTCAACGCTAATATTAACATCTTCGGCAGTGATATAACGGCCGTTAAGGCTTTCTACGACGCGGCCAAAGGCGCGGAAGAGGGCTTCTGATTTATCTTTTTTTGGATCACCAATAATAACAGCTTTACCGCCACCAAGATTAAGACCTGAAACGGAAGCTTTATAAGTCATACCGCGCGAAAGACGTAGAACGTCGATCAGAGCTTCTTCTTCATTGGTGTAATTCCACATACGTGTTCCACCCAGGGCAGGTCCTAGCGTGGTGTCGTGGATTGCGATAATCGCTTTTAGACCACATGATTTGTCTTGGAAGAAAACTACTTCTTCGTGACCCATCGAATACATTTTTTCAAAAGTCATCATGAGGTACGCCCTTTTGCCGGTCGACCGGCGATTACAAGTCGGTTACACTTTCATAAAGCGCATAAAATATCGGGTGCTGTGCCCAATTTGACAAGGAACAATCCTATGCCCAGAGTGTCAATTAGCGACACCGCTCAGACAGTCGAAATTGCGTCAGAAAGCATTATCTATGATGCCCTGGCAGATCAAGGCGTAGACCTGCCCCACGGCTGTTTATCGGGCTCCTGCGGCGCTTGTCGCATGCATGTAGAGATAGGGCTCGAAAACCTCACTCCGGCAGGCGCAATTGAATCAAATACTATTGAAGCGATCCGTGAAGAGTATCTCAAGACGAAAGGTGCGGAGTTTTTGGTTGGAAAAAATATTCGTCTATCATGCCGCGCTCGGGCGATTGGTGACGTAACCATTTTGCCATTAGCTCGAAAAAACTAATGAGCTCTATTTCGAAATTTTGTTAATTCACTTTCACGCCGAGCTGCTCTGAGCTTTTGATTAATAGCATCGGCAGCATTCACGGCAGTATCCCAAGCAGTGTAAATTTGCTTCTTAGTTCCGGCCATTACGTCTCCCGCGACATAAAAACCATCAACCGTAGTTTTGCCCTGTTGATCCGCTTTAACGAATCCTCGACTATCCAATTCTGCACCTATGCTTTTTGCCAGTTCGTTATAAACAATCATCCCAAGAGAAACAAAACAGAGACTGGTTTTAACAGTAGTACCATCGACAAGTTCAAAGCCTTCGATTTGACCTGACTTGGTATCACCCAGCACTCTTTTAATCTCACCTGGAACAACCTCAATTCCGTACATTGCTAAAAGCTCAGTCACGTCCGCATCCATTTCAGGTTTCTGGCCGTGCAAAAGTACTTTCATTGTAGGAGTGCGGTAGCGCTCGAAAAGCATAATCGCTACCCATGCAGCGCTGGTAGTATGACCAATCACAGTCGTGTGCTGCTCTTTTACGTGATGACCATCACAGCGAAGACAGTAATCAACCGTTTGCAAATTAGCAAAAGGGAGAATGGGTGCAATTTTTGACTCAATCAGCGGCTGAACATCCATCACTCCCGTACAAAGAATGACAAAGCGAGCATAATGAAGATTATTTTTGCTGTCAGTGAGTTCAAAAACTCCGTCAGCATTTTTTTGAACTTGGGTGACGCCGATATTTTTTAGAAAAGTTAGATTTTGCGAAAACTTAGATTGGCCTATCCACTCAATAACTTCTGCATTAGGCTCATCAATACCTTTTGAGTATTGAAAATGAGCCGGCATATTTTCAATTTTTCTCACCCACATAGCACGAGACTTTTTGCGGTCTCTGGGTGTGCCAGCGACAAGTAGGCATTCATCGTTATTGAGAACAGTACGAAGTGCAGCCATGGTACCAGCGCTGCCGCTACCGATGACTGCTACCGAATAGATCTTTTCTGGATTCATTTTGGATTAGAAGGTCTAGCGTGAATTTCCATCTCAGCTTCTTCTTCGCCACCCTTCTTATAAAGATGCTGCTCACCATCAGCACTCTTAATCTTT
>JBIKNE010000434.1:0-2691 GCA_044358855.1 Bacteriovoracaceae bacterium
CAACAGAAATGGGGCAGCTACAATGCCGCTCCTGGAAATTGGGATGATCCACGTTATACTTTGGGCCCAGGGCTTTTCCTAGCTCGCACAGCAGGTCTCGCTCAATATTTAGAATGGCAAACGGTTAATAATTATCCTTACCTCGAGCTTGATGGGCGCGAAAGTGATGTGGTGCTGTTCCTACCAAAATCAAATGGTGAGATACGTGAGACTATGCGTTTTGTGATGGCACAAGAAGGACTGGCCATTTATGGTAAACTTAAGCTCTTACAAAAATTAGCACCGGAGAATGCTTGGCTCAAGAAGCTTTTGCGTGAAAATGTCTTCAAAGGTGAGCGCTTCTTAGAACGTCGAGACTTTGATATGGAGAAATTTAAAATTGAATTGCAGCAAGAATTAAAGAAACTTATTTAAGTTTCTTCTCCCACTCGAGCGCACTTTTCACAATCACATCGATATTATTGTTCTGTGGCACCCAGCCCAGTACCTCGCGAATCTTTTTCGCTTCGCTCATAACCACTGCACAGTCTCCTGCGCGACGGGGCGCGAGCTCCACTTTAAAATCAATACCTGAGAGTCTTTTTGTGGTGGCTATCATCTCACTCACGGTTAGACCTTGTCCGTAACCGCAATTGAGTGTCACACTCTTATTACCTTGGGCTAAATAATTAAGAGCACAGATATGGGCACGGGCCAAATCATCTATGTGAATAAAATCTCTGATACAGGTGCCATCTTTAGTGTCGTAATCTGTACCAAAAATTTGCATGCCCGCTCTCTTACCAGTCGCGCTCTCACAAGCAACTTTCAAAAGATGAGTCGCTTGTGGGGTTGATTGGCCGATCAGGCCATCAAGACTTGCTCCTGCGACATTAAAATAGCGAAGAATAACATAATTAAATTGGGGATGAGCGAGAGCTACATCTTGCAGCATCCATTCGGTCATGAGTTTGGTACGGCCATAAGGACTTTCTGGATTGGTCGCTGTTTCTTCACTAGCAACACCAGTTTCGAGTGAGCCATAAACTGCTGCAGTTGAAGAAAAGATAAACTTGTTCACTCCATGCTTTACGCAAGCGTTCATGAGTTTAAAGCTATTAATAGTATTGTTGAGATAATACTTCAGAGGATTACTGACACTCTCGGGCACGACCACACTGCCCGCAAAGTGAATGACGGCTTCAAATTTCTGTGAGCTTAAGATCTTTTCTAAAAAGGCTTCGTCACCCACATCACCCACGACGAGCTCACCATATAGAATGGCCTCACGTTTTCCGGTTGAGAGGTTATCAACAATCGTCACGTCATGCTCAGCCAGCATTTTGAGTTGGTTTAAGACGTGCGAGCCAATGTAGCCAGCACCACCGGTGACGAGGATTTTCTTTTTCATAATGTTTCCTTAAGGCGCCAAGATCATACCGGATTTGGGCGTTTTAAAGTTAAAACCTGGTAGAAAATACCTTTTGTAGATAACTCCATAACTTGAAATGTTCTTTATCCTTGAAATCCTTGAGTTTTGGCCCTAAAAAGACGCTCAAATCTTTTCCTTGGAAATATCCATGCGTACGTTGCTGGTCAGTGCTCTTATTCTTGTCTCTCAAGCTGCCTTTTCTCAAGCATGGGATGCCTCAAATAGTCCTTACAAACTTAATAAAAACTTTGACTCAAGCTATGAAAACCTGCCCGCTGAAGGTGGAGTTATTGACCAAAGAACGGCTTGGCCTGGAAGTCATTGGGCCAATTACGTTGGTGGTATTGCCCATCGCTGGAGCGCGGGAACACCTGAGAATTTTACCTATAAGCGCCTTTCTTTAAATGAGCTCAGAACCAAGGAACAACACGAACTTAATCAACTCTCACCTGCAGAAAAATATGATATTTTCAAGGGTGACTATTCTTACTCAACAGTGAAGCGCGTGTTCTCACAAGTTTCTCCTCGTGAGAGCGAGTGGCATGGCATCTGTCACGGTTACGCTCCGGCGGCCGTGCATCATCCTGAGCCAAAGACTGTCACCCTTACTAATAAAGATGGTATCACTCTCACTTTCTATTCAAGTGATGTGGCCGGATTAATGTCTTATTTTTATGCCAAAGTCGCCAACACACGTGCGACATTAGTGGGTAAGCGTTGCTATGCAGATCCGCAAAATGCCAATAATCGATCGAATGCCAAAAAGTGCGGCGATATTAATGCGGGATCATTTCATATCATTTTGGGTAATCTCCTTGGACTTGAGAAAAAGAGCTTCATTGTCGATATTGATCGCTACCGCGAAGTGTGGAACCACCCTGTTGTGAGCTATACCACTCGTGTTTATGGTGAAACCGAACCTGTCGCTAGCTCAACTCGCAACACAGTTAAGCGCATCCATATGGAAGCGATAGTTAAGTACGCTTCTGCGATCGCTCCTAAGTTTGATCCAGTTATCGGTACTGAGAATGCGGAATACTTAGACTATACTTACGAGTACTATCTCGACTTAAATGCCAAGGGTGAAATCATTGGTGGTGAATGGATCAGTGAGCATCGTCCGGACTTCGTTTGGAATCAGCCTAAATCGGCTTTCACTGGCAGCTGGTCGACCTTGAATGAGATCTACGCCCCAGTTCAGTAACTGGGATTCGGGCCTGAGAGCATTCCGCCCCCGAAGTAGGAATAGATCAGTCTTTGTGAATTCGTAGGATCAAAGG
>JBIKNE010000435.1:0-2687 GCA_044358855.1 Bacteriovoracaceae bacterium
CGATGTTGCAGTTTTGTATTAATTGATTTTTCTAAGTTCTGGCGAAGCTGATCAATCGGTGCAAATGGAAGTGGCACTGCAACCCAATCAGAATGAGAGAGAAAATAAGGTCGCTTATCAACTGCTTCGATTTCTTTTGAAAGAGGAATAGACTGAATTATTGTTTCGGCATGGGCGATTGATAAAAGCAGAAAGAGAATGAGAACGCTAAGATTTCTTCTTTTCATTTTTTTTGTTATCCCCGATCACTCGAATTTTACCAAAGTCGGCATTCTGTAATGCTCTCACTTCTTCCAAGGGAAGTTGCGCCCATGGAATGGTTGGATCGAAGCGATCTGAGAGTTTTAAGTCGCGCTTAACATCCGATTTGACGTAGTCGACGTGCTTCTCAAAAATATCAAATAACTTAGGCTCAAGCTTTACTGCTCGGAACTTTCTCATAACATTCAAGGCATCGGCCAAATGTAGAACTTGGTTATATGAACGCTTCGTGGTGATGGCATCAAAGAAATCGGCAATGGTACAGGCCCGTGCCATCGGATGAATATCTTCACCTGGGATTTGGCGCGGATAACCTTTACCGTCCCAGTTTTCATGATGCTCGTGCACAATACGAGCAATGACATTTACATCTATTGATGGATGAACTTTTACATGACCAGACAGGAGAAGTTCCAGGCCATAACCTGGATGCAATTTTATCGTTTCATATTCTGCATCTGACAATCCACCGGGACTGTTAAGAATATGCGTGGGAATTTTTACTTTTCCTAAATCGTGTAACAAACCACCTAGACCGATATTGACTAAATCTTGGCGCGAAGCTTTGGGGTGAGCCGCTCGCCAAATGCTAATACAATACATTGATACGTTGATCGAGTGATCGTAAGTGTAAAAATCATGAAAGCTCAAATTACCAATCAGACCTTTAAGATCATCAATTCCATACTCTCCTAAAAGATCGACCATATTTTCGACGACTTCGCGACAGCCTTCAATATTGGCTTCTAAAAGTTCAGTTGAGAATTCACGATTCCCATCAAAAATTTTACCCAGGTATTCGAGTGCTGAATCTTTTAAGACTGAGGCTTTCTCTGCATCCTCATACTGATCAGAATGCACTAAACTCTTCATATAGAGATTACGCTGATCTTCCGGAATATAAAGCTGGAGATATTTACGTCTGAGATTTTCTAGATCTTCTGTCGAGAGTGCTTCTCCAGCTGGAAAAATGCGCACGAATTTTTCCTTCTCTTTCAGAGAAGAAGAATTGACGAATAAATCAAAGGGGAGCTTCAGGCCTGTCGTAATAAGGTCATAACGAACAGAGAAAAAACTCCGGTAAACACCCGCTGTGAGCATTTAAAGATTGTAGCATGGGCCACAAATTCTATGTATTTGGCGGTGCTTATAGGCAAAAAAAGGGCCCACCGAAGCGGGCCCATTGGCAACTTAATGAGTCAGAGATTAAGGCCTAAAATGGGATGTCATCAGAAGCGAAATTTGCTTCAGTTGAAACCTTAAAGTCTTGATTCATTTCGACTGGTGCTGCACCTTGATTAAATCCAGCGCCGTTATCAACATTACGTTCTGCACCACGATCAGCAGAAGGACCGCCAATGAATTGAACAGTCGCTGCGTTGATTTCAGTCATGTAACGCTTGTTACCGTCTTTGTCGTCCCATGAACGAGTTTGGAGACGGCCTTCAACGAAAGCTTGGCGACCTTTTGAGAGGTACTGGTTACAAAGCTCAGCGAGCTTGCCCCAGACAACTACACGGTGCCACTCTGTTTTTTCTTGTTTCTGTCCGCCCTTGTCAGTCCACGCTTCAGTCGTAGCAAGCGAGAAATTACAAACCGGCGCGCCGCCTGGTGTGTACTTCAACTCTGGGTCTTGACCCAAACGTCCTAGCAAGATGACTTTGTTAACGCTCATAGAATCTCCTTCGCCTGATGGTTAGGCATAAATGGTTTAAGTGATATCCATCACGAACACCTGTTGTATCGCGAACGATTCAGTCAGGAAATAGTAAGGAATCTCACAAGGGCCTACTTGCGTACAGCGTGCCAATAGAGAGACGAGCGAAGTACTTGAAACACTTCATGTGGAAAAAAACAAAATGAAAATTATTGGACGTCAGTTGGAAATTTCTGAACTCTTTTGTGCCTTTCTTGCGCGAAGCACAGGAGATTCTGGATGCTCACGAAGATGGTCTTCAACGTGACGACGAGCGATGCGTACATCTCGCTTGTACCAAGTGGGATCAAAACCACAGACTGTGCATTTCAGCTCACGACGGTAAAGTAATTTACGCGAAAATTCATAGCCGGCCCAAATAAAAAAGAAACTGCCAAGCGTCTTCCACTCCAGCCAGTCAAACATAAGCCATGTGAGGACAGTTGTGAGCAACACCATTTGCAAATAATGAAGTGGAGAAAGATGACGCTGATAACTCATACTGCGCGGGCTGCGACATAGGGCACAGTAACAATCTCTTTTAGCGGCTTTTTGGAACATTCTTCACCTCACAAAGTATTAAACCACGTCTCGGGGTGAGACTGAGACTGGGCAGAAATGGCCGCCGAGTCTCCTGCGAGACTCGGGGTAAAGAAGTTGTTGGTGGCGGGGTTCTAACAGGTGGGATGCAGAGAGGGGACAGCCTAGCCAGCTAACGTTCCACATCCAG